>CAKUHK010000018.1:0-33278 GCA_934655965.1 uncultured Collinsella sp. | reverse complement strand
GGCATGAAAAGAGGACGGCATAGACCTTCTGGTCATGCCGTCCTCTTTGAATGACAAGTTGTCGCTCTGGTGGGCGCGCAGCGTCGGCCGGTTACGGCGTTTGGTAAAACGCCGTAACTAGAATCGGTTGCCGCGGAAGCCGCCACCGTTGCGGCCGCCACGGTCGCCACCGCGACCGCCGCGATCGTTGCCACGGTTGCCACCGAAGCCGCCACGGTTGCCGCCGCGGTCGCCATAGCCACCACGGTTGCCGCCGAAGCCACCGCGACCGCCACGGTCGCCGCCGCGGTCACCAAAGCCGCCACGACCGCCACGATCGCCACCGCGACCGCCGCGGTCACCGCCACGGCCACCGCGATCGCCAAAGCCGCCGCGACCGCCGCGGTCGCCGCCACGGCCACCGCGGTCGTCACGGCCGCCGCGAGGACCGCGGTCCTCGTCCAGGCCCATGGCGACGAGCGGGGCGATAACCTTATCGAGGGCAGCCATCAGCTCGGTGGCCTCCTCGTAGGAAAGCTCGGGGAGGAGCTTCTCCTTCTTGTTGGCAAGCTCGACCAGGCCCTCGGCAGCATCCTCGGCAGCGAAGACAACGATCTTGCGCATATCGCCCTCGGCGTCGTCGATGCGACCGACCAGATCGGCAGCCTCGGCCTCGGCCATCAGGCCATCGAGCTCACGAAGGCGCATGCCCAGCAGGTCTGACATCTCCTTCTGCTCCATCTTGGGCTTAAGGTCGAGGAGCTTGATGGCGCGCTCGATGTTCGCCATACGCTCGGCCTTGGCCTCCTCTTCCTTGGAAATAGCAAAGCGACGGCTGCGCAGCAGGCGGGCGGCCTTCTGCATCTTGTCCATCAGCTCTTCGTCATCGTAATCTGCGGCGGCCTCGACAACCTCGGCCTCCTCCTCGGCGGAAACCTCGTCAGCAGCCTCAACCTCGGCAGCTTCGGTCTCCACGGTCTCGACTGCCTCGACCTCGGCAGCCATGGTCTCGTTCTCGGTCTCGTTCATGATCTCTTCGTTCTCAGACATGAGACTCCTTCTTGGCCCTCTCGGGCATCATCGCCCCATTCGCGGGGCCCGTCGCGCACTCTTTGCGCTTTAAACATTCATGCCTCTCGGCAAAACGTCCATTAGTTTATGGTGTCGATTGCCAATCTAGCTGCAGAATCTATGTGCACACATTAATGCGACATGTCGCGGTATCATGACGTGAACCAAACGAGCCCACCTTAAGGAGCCCGCCATGATTAAGCCCATCATGAAGTCCGAGTTCTTTTTACGCCTACCCTCCGAGGATGCCACCCCCGAAGACGCCGCTACCGGGCAGGACCTTCTGGACACCCTTCACGAACACGAGCATGAATGTGTCGGCCTCGCCGCCAATATGGTCGGCGTGCGCAAACGCATCATTTGCGTCAAGGACGGCGGCAAGTCGCTGCTCATGTACAACCCGCAGATTCTTGAGCAGGTCAATGCCTATCAGACGAGCGAGGGATGTCTTTCACTGGTCGGCGAGCGCCCCTGCACCCGCTATCGCCGTATTAAGGTCGAGTATCTGGACGAGAACTTCGTCCACCGCATCAAAAACTTCTCGGGCTACACCGCCGAGATCATCCAACACGAAATCGACCATTGCCAAGGCATAGTTATTTAGACAGCCAAGGAAAATAAACCGCTTTGCTCCGTCGCATGTGGATCATGTTAACGATGCAGGTTGAGCACACGACAGCGAGCGAGTCGCATTTGCGCCAAGATGACGCGAAACGAAAGGGCGCTGACCTTCTGGTCGCGCCCTTGAAGTTGAACGTCAGATTGGCGTGAATGCGGCTCGCGCAGCGTCAAGCGGTCCGCCGTTCGGTAGAACGGCGGAACGAAAAGGCTACAGAGCGTTTCAGTTGTATGGAGACTCTATCCCTTAGCTCTGACGATAGTGATCGAAGAAGTCGGCCAGGTCTTCGAGAGACTCTTTGAGCACTTCCATGCGCGGCAGGTAGACGATGCGGAAGTGGTCGGGCTCGCCCCAGTTAAAGCCGCCGCCACGCGTGATCAGAATCTTCTTCTCGTGCAGCAGGTCCAGGGCAAACTGCTCGTCGTCGGTGATGTTGAACTTCTTCACATCCATCTTGGGGAAGATATAGAACGCCGCGCGCGGCTTGACCACCGAAATGCCATCAATCTTGCTGAGCGCCTCGTACACAAAGTTGCGCTGCTCGTACACGCGGCCGCCGGGACGGATGTAGTCGTTGACAGACTGGTGGCCGCCAAGCGCCGTCTGAACAATCGACTGAGCCGGCACATTGGAGCACAGACGCATATTGGAAAGCATGTTGATGCCCATGATGAAGTCGCTCATGCAGCGCTGGTTGCCCGAAAGCACCATCCAGCCAATGCGATAGCCCGCGATCATGTGCGACTTGGAAAGGCCACTAAAGGTAACGCAGGGCAGATCGGGAGCGAGCGAGGCGATCGAAACATGCTCGTAGCCGTCCATGCATAGACGGTCGTAGATCTCGTCGGCAAAAATCATGAGCTGGTGCCTACGCGCAATCTCGACGATACCCTCGAGTACCTCGCGCGGATAGACCGAGCCCGTGGGGTTGTTGGGGTTGATGATGACGAGGGCCTTGGTCGCGCTCGTGATCTTGGACTCCATATCCTCAAGGTCGGGATACCAATCGGCCTGCTCATCGCACAGATAATGCACGGGATGACCACCGGCAAGGGTCGCGCACGCCGTCCACAGCGGATAGTCGGGGCTGGGGATCAAGATCTCGTCACCATTGTCGAGCAGCGCGTTCATCGAAAGCTGAATAAGCTCGGACACGCCATTGCCCGTGTAAATGTGCTCCATCTGAACGTTAGGCAGGCCTTTGATCTGCGAATACTGCATGATCGCCTTGCGCGCGGAGAACAGACCACGCGAGTTGGAATAACCCTCGCAGTCGGGCAGCTGCTGGCGCATGTCCTTGATGACCTCGTCGGGCGTGCGGAAGCCAAAGGGCGCCGGGTTGCCGATATTGAGCTTAAGGATGCGCTCGCCCTCGTCCTCCATACGGGCCGCCTCATCGACGACGGGGCCGCGCACGTCATACAGAACGTTATCGAGCTTGGTGGATTTAGAAAAAGTACGCATGGTGGTGCTCCTTGCAATTTGAGGTTTGGTGGTGGGCTCAGAAGTTACATCTTCGCTTGGCAACGGGCTTTTTGCATGGTCGGCGTCGCCGGCGAGCAGCCAGGTAACATCGACCTCCAAAATCCGGGCGAGCAGCTCCGCCACATCGCGTCGCGGAATCGTCTTGCCGCTCACATATTGGCTCATCTGGCTCTTGCCGAGCTTTTTGCCGAGCATCTCCGACGCACGGATCACATCCGACTGGCGAACATCGCAATCGGACATGGACTGTCGCAGACGATCGCTAAACGTCTCTTGGACCACAGGAACCTCCTTGCTGGCAAAGTTCAATTTATAGAACACGAATTGAACCTGAGTTCAATTTAGGCAGCAGTATAGCGCCGCACATTTTCTAAAAGTTCAATTTCATAAGAAAAAGTGCTGGGCTCCAAGATTTACTCCAAAGCGGATAACGGCACGCGCGCAGTTAGAGATACTCAAGAAAACGAGCCGCCGCAAGCGAGACGTCGGCCGTGCGATAAATCGCGTTAATCTGTCGATGCGGATGTCCCTCGAGCGGACGCACGGCAACGTCGAACTGACAACGACGCAGAATAAGCGCCGGAAGGATACTCACGCCCAGGCCATCCTCGACCATTGCCATGATCGCATAGTCATCCCAGGTCGACAGCTTGGAGTTCACCGACAAGCCCGCACGGCGAAACAGCGGCGTGATCTCGTCATCGCTGCCACGTTCCAGCAAAATAAACTGCTCGGCTGCCATATCGGCAAGGGAAATGGCGTCCCTCTCGGCAAGCAGAGAGCTAGCCGGCACCACGGCCATCAATTCGTCTTGCACCAACGAACGTGACGTTACGCCACCCGCTCGCGGCTCACGAGGAATAAACCCAAGATCGCAACGCCCCTGCGCCACCCACTGTTCAATCTCGGAGTAGTCACCCATCAGCAATTCGTAATCGACGCCTGGATGATCGGCACGAAAGCGCGCAATAACCGACGGCAGCACGTGAGTCGCCACGCTCGAAAACGTCCCGATGCAAATCTTGCCACGCATAAGCCCGCACATTTCGTCCACCCGTCGCTGCAGGCGGCCGAACTCCTCGCACAACGCCTCAACGGCCGGCATAATCTGCTGCCCGTCGGCAGAAAGCACCACGCCCTCGCGACTACGATCGAGTACTTTAAAGCCCCAATCGGCTTCGAGGTCGCCCACCATACGGCTCACGCCCGATTGCGAGTAATTCAGTCGTTCGGCGGCGCGCGTAAAACTGCCCGCCCGTACCGTCTCGAGCAGCACTTGCATCTTTTGAATATTGGTCTCCACGATGCGCCTCCGTCTTTGCATGA
Organism: uncultured Collinsella sp.; assembly: GCA_934655965.1. Taxonomy (GTDB): domain Bacteria; phylum Actinomycetota; class Coriobacteriia; order Coriobacteriales; family Coriobacteriaceae; genus Collinsella. The sequence continues at coordinate 28,798 of CAKUHK010000018.1, read as the reverse complement.
GCTTTTGTCATGTCAACTATGCATTATATTCGCTTTTCTTCTAATGCCCGCTCACACATAGTGGTCTTGCACGGGTTATAGAGGGGACGGCAGTGCATGAACAAAGGGCTTATTACATATCTTGCGGCATGTCTGCTCTTTGGCTCTAACGGCATCGTTGCCGCCGCCATTGCACTGCCGAGCTCCGATATCGTGCTGCTACGCACCTTCCTTGGCGCCCTTGCACTTGCCATCATTCTGATCGCGACCCAACGGCACAACTTGCAAGCACCCTCTCGTCCCCGCGAGACGGTCGCACTCATCGTGTCGGGGGCAGCCCTCGGCGCTAGCTGGATCTTCCTGTTCCGGGCTTATCAGACAATCGGCGTGGGCATCTCGTCACTGCTGTACTACTGCGGTCCCATCATCGTCATGGGCCTCTCTCCCATCGTATTTGGCGAAAAGCTCACCGGTGGCAAAATCGCCGGTTTTATCGCCGTCGCCTGTGGTGCCTTCCTTATCGCGGCACAGGGCTTAGGCGGCAGCATGCCCATCGCGGGCATTGTCTGCGGAATCGCCTCGGCCTTCTGCTACGCCCTCATGGTTATTGCCAGTAAAGGCGCACCGCATATTGAGGGCCTCGAAAACTCAACGCTCCAAGTAAGCGCAGCCTTTGTGACCGCCTTGGTGCTTACACTCGCCACCCAGGGCATGCCGTCGTTCCTGACTGCCGGCATCGCAGGCACGATCGATTGGCGCGCCGTCATTATGCTCGGCATCGTCAATACCGGCCTGGGCTGCCTGCTCTACTTTAGCGCCGTCGCCAAGCTACCCGTGCAGACCGTCGCCGTCGTCGGCTATCTTGAGCCACTCTCGGCCGTTGTGTTCTCCGTCGCGCTTTTGGGCGAGGCCATGACGCCGGTCCGCCTGATGGGCGCCGCGCTCATCATTGGCGGTGCGATCTTTTGCGAGCTCGCCGGTAGGCACCCAAGCGCCAAAAGCGCTGTTGCCCAAACGGCTCGCGCTTAAAAGCCCCTCTTCAGTTTCAAAGCAGAGGCGTGCCCATGGCCCAACTTGCAGCAAGGGCACACAACGGGTTCGCCTCTGTTTTGAAATGCGCCGAAACAACCTCAGCAGACCACGTCCCTTTAATCCCCAGCTGGGGATTATTGTCTAAAACACCCCAATGTGCCAAACTGCTCTTGTATGTATAAAGACGGCATAAAGGTTTGCTGCCGCAGCAGCAAACAGATGTCTAAAGGAGTCCACGTGGCACACAACAATTCGGAGGCAAAGCTCCAAGGCCAGCATACTCAGGGCGGGCACGGAGCCATCCCTCTATCCGCCGGCATGTTGCTCGTTACGCTCGGCGTCGTCTACGGCGACATCGGCACGAGCCCCATGTACACCATGAAGTCGATCGTCGCCAACAACGGCGGCATCGGCACGGTGAGCGAGGACATGATCTTGGGTGCGCTTTCGCTCGTCATCTGGACCATGACGCTCGTGACCACCGTTAAGTACGTGCTTATCGCCATGAAGGCCGATAACCACAACGAAGGCGGCATCTTTGCCCTGTTCAGCCTGGTACGCAAGGTGGCGCCGTGGCTGATCCTTCCCGCCATGATCGGCGGCGCGGCACTGCTCGCCGACGGCATCCTCACCCCCGCCGTCACGGTCACCACGGCCATCGAGGGCCTACGCACCATCGAGTGGGGTCACGCCCTGCTTGGCGACGGCCAGACCAACGTCATCATCATTACCATCATCATTATCTGCGGCCTCTTTGCGATGCAGCGCGCCGGCACCTCGTCGATCGGCAAGCTGTTCGGTCCGCTCATGACGCTGTGGTTCCTGTTCCTGGCGGGCGCCGGCCTGTTTAATATGCTCGGCAACCTGTCCATCCTGCGTGCGCTCAACCCCATCCGCGGCATCATGTTCCTGTTCTCGCCCATCAACCATTCGGGCATCATGGTGCTCGGCTTCGTCTTTCTGTCGACGACCGGCGCCGAGGCGCTCTACTCGGACATGGGTCACGTGGGCAAGGCAAACATCTATGCATCCTGGCCGTTCGTAAAGGCCGCGCTTATCCTCAACTACCTGGGCCAAGGCGCCTGGCTGCTTGCCAATAACAACAACCCCCAGATGCTCGCCATGGACATCGTCAACCCGTTCTACATGATGCTCCCCGAGCCTTTGCGCCCCTTTGCCATCGTGCTTTCGGCCGTGGCGGCCATCATCGCCTCGCAGGCGCTCATCACCGGCTCGTTCTCACTGGTCTCCGAGGCAACGCGCCTCAACCTCATGCCGCACCTGCGCATCCACTACCCCAGCGACACCAAGGGCCAGCTCTATATTCCGCTTGTCAACAACATCATGTGGGTCGGCTGCATCTTTATCGTGCTGCTGTTCCAAAACTCCGAGCGCATGGAGAGCGCCTACGGCCTCGCCATCACCGTGACTATGCTCATGACCACGACGCTTTTGACGAGCTACATCGCCGGCATCCTCAAGCACAAGCTGGGCGCCTGCCTCTTCGCCCTGCTCTTTGGCGCTATTGAGCTGTGCTTCTTTGCCTCGTGCCTCACCATGTTCTTTGACGGCGGCTACGTGATGATCTTCCTCGCAGCCCTGCTGTTTGGCCTTATGTACGTGTGGCGCCGCGGCACCGCCATCGAGCGCACGCAGACGATTCTGTTGCCCGTCTCCAAGTACATCGACCAGCTCGATCGCCTGCGCCACGACGAGACCTATCCCGTGCTCGCCGACAACCTGGTGTTCCTCACCAACAGTCCCGATCCGCTCACGCTCGACCGCGACGTGCTCTACTCCATCCTGGACAAGCACCCCAAGCGCGCCAAGGCTTACTGGTTCATCAACGTCCACGTTACCGACGAGCCGTTTACGCACGAGTATTCCGTCGAGACCTTTGGCACCGACTTCTTGTTCCGCGTGCGCCTGGATCTTGGTTTTAAGGTCAACCAACGCATCAACGCGTATCTGCGCCAGATCGTCGGTGATCTGATGGCATCGGGCGAGCTGCCCCCGCAGCACCACACCTACTCCATCTACGAGACGCGTGGCAACGTGGGCGACTTCCGCTTTTGCATGCTGCGCAAGATGCTTGCCCCCGAGACGGACATCAACCGCAATGACCATCGCGTCATGGCCATCAAGTATGCCGTCCGCCGCGCATGCGGAAGTCCCGCACGCTGGTACGGCCTCGAGAACTCGGCAATCATCATCGAGTACGTGCCGCTCTTTGCCCGCATGCGCCCCGCCGTTAAGCTCGAGCGCACCCAGGTGCCGCTCGAGGTTCAAATTGAGGAAGCCGAGGAAATGGAAGTCGACATCTTCTCGGACGACCTGGTCAACGGCAACGAGGCTGGCAAGAGCATGAATGTCGACCCCACCGAGCAGCTCGAAAGCGTCGCCGACACGCCCGAGCAACAGCAGCTCGACGGACTCGAGAGCACCCAGCTCAACGACGCCAACTTCTAGCCCGTCATCTATCCACGACAACGGCCCCGCACCTCACGAGATGCGGGGCCGTTTTGCGTCGTAATAAACTGGCAGACTACGAGCGGCGCGGCTCGGGAGTCACGAGCTTATCGGGGCCAGCGCCCTCGGCATCCATCAGGCTCACGTAGCGAATCGACGGGTCCTCATACGTCGAGTAATAGTAATTGCCCGTACGCGCGCTAAAGCATCCCGTGTAGATAGTCTTCTCGAACTTGCCGTCACCCATCTTGGACGCGCCCTCGATCATCGCCACGCCCTCGAGCGAGCGGAACATGCGAATGACGTTCTCGGCCTCGCTCTCCTTTTGCGGGTAATTGGCGTTAAGGTAGGCCGCCTTTACAAAACGACTCGGCGAATAGCAGTCACCGGGGATGCCACGCATACCGGCGCCCGCACCATAGGGCTTAAGCTCGGCGCCGCGCCATGTTGCCGTCTGCGGAAAATCGTTCGTGGCGGTGATGTAGGTGCGCAGGTTTTCCATGTGCCACGGGAAGGTCGGCTGGTTGGCAAGCGTGTCGACCGGATCGTCATACACGTGCAGGCCGTCAGCCGTCATCTCGACCACAATGCCGCGCTGGTCGTCGCCGATAATCCAGTGGAGCAGCGACACGCCCAGGCCCTCACCGGCCGACTTGGCGACAATCACCGCATCGCGTAGCGCCGCCTCGACCTCGTCGACCGTCGAAAACGTCGCCGCCACCCACAGGGGAAACTCGTAGGCCGCGATATTGGTTTTGCCGTCAACGGGACTCTCGGCATACTCGGCATAACCAGGAAAATTGAGGCCCGCCACGGCTAGGCCCGCATCGTTGCCGCAGTCGAAGAACATGGGGTAGTTCTTGTAGTCGATGCACATACCGATCACTGCATGCGCGGCCTGGGCGTCGTCGATAAACGAATATGGGATATAGAATCCGCGCGGCATAACGCGAACCTGCTGACCGTAGCCAAAGCTCCAGTCCAAGTTGCGGCCCAGATACATGTGGCCAGAATTATCGGTAAATCGAATGCTTGTGCACATAGCGCCTCCTAGCGATACGTTCTTGCTAGGCTCATTGTCACCAAACAAAGTGGCACTAAACAAAGAAGCCCGGACATGACAACAATGTCACGCCCGGGCCAAAACTGCGAATGAACGTTATAAAGTCACCCTCACAGATTGGTCTAGGGTGCCACAGTGCCGCAGATCGCCCCGAACGAGGAGCGCAGCGTACTGATGGTACGTAAGCGACGAGTGAGCGGCGAGGTGCTGTGCTGTGGTCGCCCTAGACGAGTTTACCGAGACAGTGATCAATCATATGCTGGATCATTTGAGCTTCGAAGCCGACGAAGTCCTGCTTGCGCTCGCGCATCTTGCCATCGACGATCACGTCATAGGCGACCTTGCACTTGATGTAGCGCGTGGACTTGGTGATCTCGTCGTGCGTCAGGCAGCTCTCCTCCATCTTGCTGGCGCCCAAGCCAAACACCAGACGGGGGTTGTAAAGCACATGGGGCTCGCCGGCATCGTCCAGATAGACGCAGACCTTCTTGGTGACGCCGATCTGGTTGGCGGCAAGGCAACCGGCATCGTCGAGCGACTTGATGGTATCGATCAGGTCCTGGGCCACCGACTCGTCCTCGACGGTCGCAACCTCGCAACGCTGGGACAGAATAGCCTCGTCGTGGCAGAGCTCTTTAATCATACGTTCCTCCATGGGGGTCGTTGTAACTGCTTAAGTATACGGTACCTACACATTTTCATACGGAAAATACCGCCCGTCTGCTACATTGCGCCGAACATCAACATGTGGGGAACACCAACTTCACAAAGGCGATATAGTGGGTGAGTTCGTGTCAATCGGCCTAAACTCGGGGCCGAACAAGGAAAGGGTATGCATGGACGAACTTTTTCACGTCAGCGAGCGCAAGTCCACGATCGGGACTGAACTTCGCGCTGGTCTGACAACATTCCTGGCAATGGCCTATATCATTGCCGTCAACCCCGCCGTGCTCTCGGGCGCCGGCATCGATGCAGGCGCGCTCGCCTGCGCCACCTGCCTGGGCGCCGGCATCATGACCATCTGCATGGGCATCTTCGCAAACCGTCCGCTCGCCTGCGCGTCGGGTCTGGGCATCAACGCCATGATCGCGGGCATCACCACCACTATGTGCGGCGGTGACTGGCACGTTGCCATGAGCGTCATCTTCCTCGAGGGTATCGTCATCTTACTGCTCGTCCTGTGCGGCCTGCGCGAGGCCATCATGGACGCCATTCCCGTCGTCCTGCGCCACGCCATCTCCGTGGGCCTGGGCCTGTTCATCGCCATGATCGGCCTGTGCGATGCCGGTATTATCACCGCCGGCGCCGGCACGCTCGTGGGTCTGGGCGACATCACCTCCCCCACCTTTATCGTCGGCATCATCTCCATTGTCGTGACGGTTGCCCTGGCCTCCCGTAACGTGCCGGGCTCGCTGCTCATCGGCATCATCGTCGCCGTTATCGCCGGCATCCCGTTGGGTGTCACCCATGCCCCCGAGGGCCTTATCGCCCCGCTCGACTTCTCGACCTTTGGCGCTCCGTTTGCCAGCACCGCCGACGGCAACATGGCTATCGTGAAGGTCCTGACCGACCCGATGCTGCTCGTCGTGGCCTTCTCGCTGCTCATGAGCGACTTCTTCGACACCATGGGCACCGCTATGGCCGTCGCCAAGCAGGGTGAGTTCCTGACCGAGGACGGCAATGTCGAGGACATCCGCCCCATCCTGGTCGTTGACTCCGTTGCCGCCGCTGCCGGTGGCTTTATGGGCGTCTCTTCCATCACTACCTTCGTCGAGTCCACCTCCGGCGCCGCCGACGGTGGCCGCACGGGCCTCACCTCCGTCACCACCGGCGTGCTGTTTATCCTCGCCGCGTTCTTCTCCCCTGTCGTCTCCATCGTTTCCAGCGCTGCCACCTGCGGTGCCCTGGTCTACGTCGGCTACCTCATGATGAGCGAGGCCTCCGAGATCGACTGGTCCGATGTCTCGCAGGGCTTCCCGGCGTTTATGATCGTCGCCGGCGTGCCCTTCACCTACTCCATCTCCGCCGGCATCGGCCTGGGCTTCATCGCCTACGTGGTCGTCGCGCTCTTTAAGGGCGAGGCCTCCAAGATCAAGCCGCTCATGTGGATTGCCGCCCTCGCCTTCCTCGTCTACTTCTTCGTGGCGTAACAGCAAGGACGCAAAAGTAAAACAACAAGGCGCGGAGTCGCATCGAGCGGCTCCGCGCCTTACTTTTAGCGACGATCCTTGTGCGGGCGTGCGACAATCCTGATTGTCGATATCGAAACGTTGAGAGAAGCAAGCCATGCAGGCGAGTCGGAAACAAGTAACCGTTCATTCAAAGCATGCCACGGGTGCACCTATCATCTACCTCCCCGTGGTTATGGGCAACGGCAGCGAGGTTTATGACCGCTGTCGAGAGCTCGACTGTCCGCCGTTTACGCTCGTTGCCATTGGCGGGCTCGATTGGAATCGCGAGCTGAGCCCCTGGGCATGCGACGGGACTGTACGCGATGCCGAGCCTTTCGGCGGTCAGGCTGCCAGTTTTCTTGATGAGTTGCTGAGCCAGATAATCCCGCAGGTCGAGTCATCGCTTCCCCAGCCGCCCATCTGGCGCGGCATTGCCGGTTACTCGCTCGCAGGCCTTTTCGCGCTTTGGGCCCTCTGGCAAACCAACGCCTTTGACCGCGCCGCGAGCGCATCGGGGTCGCTGTGGTTTCCCCACTTTGTCGATCGTGCCAGCACGGAGCCGTTTGTCAGCAACCCGCAAGCCGTCTACCTGTCGCTCGGTAAAAAGGAAACCAAGACGCCCAACCGCATGATGCGACACGTGCTCGACGACACGCGCGCGATGGAAGAGTTACTCGTCGAGCGTGGCATTCCAACAACGCTGGAGATCAACCCCGGCAATCATTTTGCGCAAACCGACTTGCGCATGGCCCGCGGCATCCACTGGATACTGACGCATTAAAAATGGCGCCCACGTGTACGCATGGGCGCCATTTTTTGATGTAGCTGGACGCAGCTGTTACTCAGCAGCTTCCTCAAGCTCAGAAACATCGAACTCAAAGTCGTTACCGGGCAGGATTGCGTTGAGAACAATACCCACCAGCGAGCCCACGGCAAGGCCCGAAAGCGAGATCGTCACGCCGCCCAGCTCCAACACGATGGCGCCAGCAGTGCTGTAGGCAATGCCGAGCGAAAGCACAAGCACCAGCGCGGCCACCAGCACGTTGCGATTGTTCTGGAAATCGACCTGGTTCTCGATGAGGTTGCGAACACCCACGGCACTAATCATGCCGTAGAGCACGAGCGACACGCCGCCGATGACGCACGCCGGCATGGCGGCGATGACTGCAGCGAACTTGGGGCAGAACGAAAGCACGATGGCGCAGCACGCGGCAATGCGGATCACGCGCGGGTCGAACACGCGCGTCAGAGCGAGCACGCCGGTGTTCTCGCCATAGGTGGTGTTTGCCGGAGCGCCAAAAAGCGAGGCCAGGATCGTAGCAAGGCCGTCACCGAGCAGCGTGCGATGCAAGCCAGGATCGGCGATGTAGTTGCGCTCGCAGGTAGAGCCGATAGCCGAGATGTCGCCAATATGCTCGATCATGGTCGCAAAGGCCAGCGGCATGATGGTGATGATGGCCGTCGTGGCAAGACCGCTATCGAACTGCGGACCAAAGAGCGCAAACACGGTGTTGTCCCATACAACGGGCAGGCCGACCCACGGAGCGGCCGCAACGCCCGAAAAATCAACTTCGCCCAGTGCTGCCGCAACGGCATAGCTCACCGCAACGCCCAGTAGGATCGGCACGATCTTGACCATGCCGCGACCCCAGATGTTGCAGATCACGATAACGGCGACAGCAATGACGGCAACGAGCCAGTTGGTCTGGCAGTTGGCAATGGCAGAGCTCGCCAGAATCAAGCCGATGGAAATGACGATGGGACCAGTCACCACCGGCGGAAAGAAGCGCATGACGCGCTTGGCACCAAATGCGCGGAACAGCGCCGCCAGCACCGGATAGAGCAGGCCGGCGCAGGCAACACCCAAGCAGGCGTAAGGTAAAAGCTCCGTCTCGCCGTTGGGTGCAATCGCCGCATAGCCCGCGATGAAGGCAAACGACGAGCCCAGGAAGGCCGGTACCTTGCCACGCGACAGGAAGTGAAAAAGCAGCGTGCCCAGGCCAGCAAACAAAAGCGTTGCCGAAACGGAAAGACCGGTAAGCACGGGAACCAGAACGGTGGCACCAAACATGGCGAACAGGTGCTGCAGGCCGAGCAAGAACATGCGCGGGCGGCCGAGCGACGACGCATCGTAGATGGCATCGGCGACGACGGGCGTCGAAGACTGGGGCATGGAAGTCCTTTCGAATGGAAGGGCGTACGGGCATAGCTAATTACCTGCCCGAACGATACGATCCGAACCATTGTATGCGATGTAGCCCCAATCACGCCCGCCGCCCCGACGAACGGTGGCGCTACTTCCAAACGCGCTCGGCAATGCGCTTGACCAGCGCAATCTTTGCCCATTGTTCGTCTTCGGTCAGCTTGTTGCCAATCTCGCAGCTCGCAAAGCCGCACTGGGGCGACAGGTATAGGTTCTCGAGCGGCACATACTTCGCGGCTTCGTTGATACGCTCGACGATAACCTCCTCATCCTCGAGCTCGGCCGCCTTGGTGGTCACCAGGCCCAGCACGACCTTCTTACCGGGGGCAACATACTTGAGCGGCTCAAAACCGCCGGCGCGCGGCGTATCGAACTCCAGATAGAACGCGTCGACGTCCTCGTTGGCGAACAAGTATGGCGCGATGGGATCATAGCCACCCTCGAAGGCATAGGTGGAGTGATAGTTGCCGCGGCACACGTGCGTGTTGATGACCAGGTCGTCGGGCTTGCCTTCAATGGCGGCATTGTTGAGCACCACGCCCAGCTCGCTCACCTTCTGCAGGTCGACCGGGCTCATACCGGTCTTGGCGACAAAATCGGTATCGCAGTAGATGCCCCAGGTGCAGTCATCAAACTGAATGTTGCGGCAGCCCACAGCGTATAGGTCGGCAATCACGGTGCGATAAGCGGCAGCAATGGCGTCGGCGAGCTCCTCGTCGGTCTTATAGACGGCGCGCAGGCTCTCTTGCTGACCATCGCAGCGATCGAGCGTGACCTCGGAGAAGGTCTGGATCGGCGCCGGAATGGTCTGGCGCGCGACCTGGCCCTCGCCCTCGAGGGCTTTGACAAACTTAAAGTGTGCAACGAACGGGTGATTCTCGCCGCTGATGGGGCCGGTCACCACGGCGGTATCGGCCGTGGTTTCCTCGTCATGGAACATATAGCCGGTGCGAGAGGTGCGGCGCTCGACGCCGTTGAGGCCCCACATAAAGTCGAGGTGCCAATAGCTGCGGCGGAACTCGCCGTCCGTGATTACCTGCAAGCCGGCGGCCTTCTGCTTGGCTACCAAGTCGCGAATGGCCTCGTCCTCGACGGCCTTAAGGCCGGCATCGTCGAGCGTACCCGCGGCATAGGCCGCGCGAGCATCCTTTACGGTCTGCGGGCGCAGAAAGCTGCCGACGATATCGGCGCGAAACGGCGCATTCAGTGTGGTCGAAGTGCTCATAAGGTGTCTCCCTTTGTCTTGGTTGCTTTACCGAGACAGAGTATGAGCGTCCGCATCGCTATCGTAAAATATGCGTTTGTTTCTGTTCGCCATAAGTATTATCTATATAACAAACAATAGGGATGCGGCTCGCACGCGCGGTCCGCACGGGTTAGATATGCTGACGAATCGCGTCGATATAGGCCTGCCCATAGCGCGTGAGCGTCGTGTTCTTGCGCGTGATAATGCCGATCTCCATATACTCGTCCACATCGAGCGGAATCGAGATAATGCCGGGGCCGTTGAGCTCGTGGCTGATCACGCCCGAGCATACCGTGTAGCCGTTGAGGCCCATGGCCAGGTTGAACAGCGTCGCACGATCGCGCACGCGGATATTCTTGCGGCGTTCAAACGTCGAGGTCAGCTCCTCGGAATAGTAAAACGAATTGTAGCTGCCCTGCTCATAGGACAGGAAGGGGTAGTCTTCCAGATCCTCGAGCGTTACGCGGGAGCGGCCCGCCAGCGGATGCTCAGCACACACAAAGATATGCGGCGCGGCGCAAAAGAGCCCCTCGAACACGAGCTCGTTGGCCGCCAACATGCGCTCGATAACCTCGCGATTGTGCTCGGACAGGTACAGGATGCCCAGCTCGCTTTTCATGTGCGCGACATCCTCGATAATCTCGTGGGTCTGCTCCTCGCGCAGGGTAAAGTCGTAGCGTGCGGCATCGAATTCGCGGATCACATCGACAAACGCGTTGACGGCAAACGAGTAGTGCTGGCAGCTCACGCTAAAATGCGGCACTTGCTCGGACGCACCCTTGTACTTGTCCTCGAGCAGATCGGCCTGATCGAGCACCTGGCGCGCGTAGCCCAAAAAGGTCTCACCCTCCTCGGACACGATAACGCCCTTGTTGGTGCGCTCAAAGATGTGCACGCCCATCTCGTTTTCGAGCTCGCGAATCGACGCGGTAATCGAGGGCTGCGACACAAAGAGGCGACGCGAGGCCTCGGTGATGCTGCCGCACTCGGCAACCTTAACGACATACCTGAGCTGCTGGAGCTTCATAGCTGCCCCCCCTAGGCGTTCGCGACGCGCGGACCCGCCGCATCTGCCTGGCGCATAAACGACGGCATCTCCCCTGTTGCGGCACAGGCCGCAATCTGGTGGAGGGCTTCGGCAACCGCATCGTCTGCCGCGGCGCCGATATGCCAGCGCGCAGCAGCCGTAACGGCCTCATTGGCGTTGGCAACTGCCACAGAGTTGGGAACGGCACCGATCATGGGCAGGTCGTTATCAGAGTCGCCGAACACGGCCACCTCGTCGGGCGTCAGGTCCAAAGCGCGTGCCAGCTCCAGTGCAGCGCAGCCCTTGTCCCAACCGGCCGGAAGAATGTCGAACAGGCGCACGCGATTGTTGGGGAACACGAGCGAGAGCTCCGGCACCTCGGCAGCAACGCGCTCACGTAGCTCGGCGAGCTCCTCACGCGAGCGGGCGCTCCAAATATTGGCCTTGTATACCGGGGCATCATCGACAACGGGGCGGCACGGGGCCTCTTCGCCCTTGAGCCACGCGTTGCCGCCCGACTCCATGGCGCGGCGCACGCGCTCGGGGTCGCGCGTCACGCAATAGGCGTCGTTATCCCAAAAGTCATCACCCAGGCTGTAGACCTTGAGATAGGTATCGTCGGTCTCTTGCTCGAGGTAGTCGGCCAGGCGCATCAGGGCATCGTTGTCGGTCGCACGCGAAGCGACCACCTGACCGTCGACAAACATTACCTGGCCGTTGCAGAACGCGCCGGTCGAGAAGCACTCGGCGCGATTGCGGAACATCCAGCTCATCGCGGACGGCTGGCGACCCGAAACCGGGCCAAAGTGCAGCCCCGCCGCCTGCATGGCATGAATGCCCTCGATGGCATAGTCGCTGGCGCCGTCTTGCCCAGCGGGAATCAGCGTATCGTCCATATCGGTCAGCACAAGTTTGATCATAACGTCCCCTCGGTCATTCTTTATCCCGTCTATTGTACCGACCTGCCAAAAAGGGACAGGTTTATTTTGGTAGGTTTTATCTGGGAGAACACATCGTCCCAGTTGGCACCTACCAAAATAAACCTGTCCCTTTTTGGCAGGTGCGCTAGTATAGGGAGCAACAGATTCGATGCGGGAGTGCCGGCGGTGCAAACCACAAGGCTGAGAGGGCAATGGGCCCAATCCTTTGAACCTGTCAGTTAATGCTGGCGTAGGGAGCATGCCGCCTTTACAGGGGCGCTGTCTATGCACAGCGCCCCTTTTCTATGCCAAGGAGGCATGTGCAGTGATTGATTCGGAACAGCTTAAGCAAAACGTGGTCAAGGCCGTGGACGAGATTCGAGCCACCAACCCGATGGCAGGCTCCATCACCAACACGGTGACGATCGACTTTGTCGCCAACGCGCAGCTCGCCGTGGGCGGTTCGGCCGCCATGGTTTACCTGCCCGACGAGGGCGAGGCACTCGTTGCCGGCGGCGGCGCCATCTACCTCAACATGGGCACGCTCTTCCCCATCTACGAGCAAACGATCCCCCGCGCGGCCAAGGCGGCTCACGACGCCGGTAAGCCCTGGGTGCTCGACCCGGTGGGCCTGGGCATCGGCAGCCTGCGCACCCAGCTGGTAAGCGAACTCAAGCAATACAAGCCCGCCATCGTGCGCGGCAACGCTTCCGAGATTATCGCGCTCGCCGGCCTGTGGGGCCTTGAGGGCGAGGCGGCCGATCTGAGCCGTGTACGCGGTGTCGACACCACCGACACGGTTGACGCTGCCCGCGATGCCGCCGTAGCGCTCGCGCGCTACACCGGTGGCGCCGTAGTGGTCTCGGGAGAGGTCGATCTGATCACCGACGGCACGACCGTGGCGAAGTCCCACGGCGGCAGCCCGCTCATGTCCAAGATCACCGGCTGCGGCTGCTCGCAGGGCGGCGTGCTGGCCGTATATGCCTGCGCCGCCGATCCGTTTACGGCAGCCGTCTGCGGCACCGCCGTCTACAACGTTGCCGGCACGCGTGCCGCCGCCGTCGCCGATGCCCCGGCGAGCTTTAAGGTCGCCTTTATCGACGAGCTCTACCGCGCAACTGCCCAGGACATCGCCGACAACCAGCTCGAGCTCGAGGAGGCATAGGGCCATGTCCGAGTCCGCAGCCAAAACCGGTATGAACACGTTGGTCGCGGTGGCCATTGCCCCATGCGGTACGGGCGACGAGCTCTCCGCCGAAGTCGCCGAGGTCGTGCGCGTCATCCGCGAAAGCGGCCTTCCCAACCGCACCAGCTCGATGTTCACCGAGATCGAAGGCGACTGGGACGAGGTCATGCAGGTCGTACGCGACGCCACCTTTGTACTGGCAAACAAGGGCATCCGCACCGAAGTTGTGCTCAAGGCAGATATTCGCCCCGGTTTTACCGACACCATGAACGGCAAGCTCGAGCGCATGGAAGCGCAAATCAAAAAGCAGGAGGAAGCATAATGAGCATCCGCGACAACCTTGATATCTCGGCCTATCTGGTGCTCGGCCCCGAAAACACGCTGGGCCGTCCCGTGGGTGATGTGGTGGCACAAGCACTTGATGCCGGCTTTACCTGCATCCAGGTGCGCTCCAAGGTGGCAAGCGCGCGCGAGATCATCGCGCTGACGGACGATGCCGCGCAGGCTATCGCCCGTGCGGGCAAGACCGGTCAGGTCGCGCTGCTCATCGACGACCGCCTGGATTGCGTGCTTGCCGCGCGCGAACAGGGCATTGCCGTCGACGGCGTGCACGTGGGCCAGAGCGACATTCCCGTCGAGGTCTGCCGCAAGCTGCTGGGGCCCGACGCCATCGTGGGTCTCTCGGCCCGTTGCGAGGAAATGCTCGAGTACGTCAAAACTGCCGACATGAGCCTGGTCGATTATCTGGGCGTGGGCCCGCTCCACGAGACCGAAACCAAGCGCGATTGTGGGCGCGCCGCCGACGGCTCTATCATCACCAAGAGCTTTGAGGACCTGGCTGCCCTCCATGAGGCAAGCCCCGTGCCCATCGTGGTTGGCGGCGGCGTCAAGACGGCCGACCTGCCGCAGCTCAAGGCCACCGGCGTCGACGGCTTCTTTGTAGTGAGCGCCGTCTGCAGCGCAAACGACCCCTACGCTGCGGCCAAGGAGCTCGTCGACACCTGGCAACAGGCATAAACGCAAGCCGAGCAGTTGCTCCACAGCCTCATTTTTCAAGAGCGGAAAGCGCATCCCAGTTTGGAGCTCCATTCCGGGATGCGCTTTCCGCTGAGTCTGCGGGCTACGCCCTACCCTGCCAGATATGCCTCCAGCGCCGGTAACGTCGTCTCCGCATCATGGCGACCGACCTGATAGATACGCTCAAGCTCATCCGGCTCGCGACAGAGCGACGGCACCTTTACCGATTCGCTCGGACGCACCACAAAGATCTCGTCGGCGGCCTCGCGACGCACCAGATCCTCGAGCGTAGCGTTGTACACCTCGTGCCGATGCTCAAGCGCTGAAACAAAAGCAGGATAGTGGCGGAACACGCGTCGCAGCATGGGCATCACGCTATTGGGCTGCTTCACAAAGCCCGCCGGCTGCGTGAGCACCACCACATTGCGGTCGTAGCCCTGCGCAAACAGCCAGGCGCTGGGAATGGAATCCGCCACGCCGCCATCCAAATACTTGTGCCCCTCAATAGCCACGGGGCGCGTTGCCACGGGAATCGCCGACGAGGCCCGAATCCACTCGATATCGCGCTCGTCGCCATAGGGCAGATCGTGGTAGACCGCCTCGCCCGTCTCGATATCGGTGCAAACACACGTAAACCGCATGGGGCAGGCACGGTACGCCTCAAGGTCGATGGGGTCGCGCTCAAGCGGCACCTCGTGATAGGCAAAATCGGCATTGAACATATCGCCCGTTCGCAGCCAGCTCGTCACGCTCGCATAACGTTTGTCAGCGCAATAGGCCTTGTTATAGCGAATGGCGCGACCGATCTGGCGCGACTTAAAGTTATAGCCAAACGCCGCCCCCGCCGAGACGCCCACCATATGATCGCAGGTCAGGCCATGTTCCATCCATACGTCGAGCACACCCGCCGTATACATACCGCGGTAGCCGCCTCCCTCGAGCGCCAGCCCCACCGTAGGCGTCGTATTTGGCTGTGCCATGCGACCATCTCCATCCCTGTGCAATTCAAACGGAACAAGTATACCCGTCAACAAATACCGTTCTCGTCGCATTTTCTGCGCACGAAACCGCATTGCCGTTTGGCGATTAAATAGCACCTCACAGCGCGGCCGCCCCCGCATGCCCATATAATGGTTGTTTAGACTAATCAGTACTTTTCAATAACGAACAGCAACTGACAAATAAACTCAGCGATGCAGCAAGGCGGGGGCATGGAAACGAATAAGACGCAGAGCGTCGAGCCGCGTCAAGAAGACGAGCTCGACCAGCTGAACACATGCCTCGCCGAGCTGTCGAGCATCTGCGGCACGCAGTATCCCGAGGCCGAGCGCCTGCTCGCAGAGGCGACCGATGCCGCCGCCCGCCTGCGCGACCGCGTTGCAAAACTCAGAGCCGACGCCTACACCGATCCGCTCACGGGGCTGCCCAACCGCACCGCCTATACCTACGACCTCTCATGTGTCTGGGACCGCCAACTCGAGCACGCGATCGCCTACATCGATATCGACGGCCTTAAAATCTGCAACGACCGCTTTGGACACCCGGCGGGCAATCGCTATATCACCAAGGTTGCCAGCTGCCTTAAGTTGCACTGTCATCCCGATGAGCATATCTATCGCATAGGCGGCGACGAGTTCGTGCTCATCTCCATGACCGATTCGGTCGACACGCTCAGTCAGCGGCTCGAGACCTGCCGGGCATCCCTTGCCACTTGGACGCTCGATGACGGCAAGACCCCCATGAGCTACAGCTACGGTTGTGCCCATGCCAATCCCCAGGCCGGCGATGTCCTTCATAAGATGACGGCCGAAGCTGACCGGCGGATGTATGACTACAAGTTCACCAACGCCGCACGCAACCGCATGAGCAGGGCATTCGACGAACAGCATCATACCCTCGACACCTTGGCCGATTTTCATGCCGTGCAAGATCGTATCTTCCAGGCTTTGTCACTCACGGATATTGGGCGCTACCTGTTTATCTGCAATGTCGACACCGATCAGTCTCATTGGTCCCACAACGCCGTACAGGATTTTGGCCTACCGTCCGGAACCATCTATCAGATGGGCGAGATATGGTCGCAGCACATCCATCCCGACGATGTCGATGCCTGGCGCCAGGACATCGAAGAGGTGATGTCGGGCAAAAAGCACCACCACAACATGCGTTATCGCGCCCTGGACGCAAGCGGCCGATACGTCACCGTCACGTGCGCCGGCATCCGTCTCGATGGCAACGAAAACGAGCCCACACTATTCGTGGGATCCATCACCAATGCGAGTATTGTCGAAAGCACCGACCCCGCCACCGGCGTTGGTGATGTGCGCGCGCTGATGACGGCCATCGAAAAACGCAAGGAGCTTGCCAAGCCTACCGATCTAGTGGCGTTTAAGTTCGAGAACATCGACCGCATCAATGCTGTCTATGGCTATCAAATGGGCAACGATGTCCTCGCAGAGCTCGTCGGGCGCATTTTGTCACGACTCAATGGGTCGGGCGAACTCTATCGGTCGTATGGGCTGCAGTTTGTCCTTATGTTTGACAGCCAACCCGACATCGATCTTTCCAACATTGCCCAAGAGGTGCAGCATACGCTTATGATGCCCATCGCGACGCACAGTATCGAAACCGCCCCTATCGCTTATACAGCCTTTGCGCGCTATCCGTCTATCGTCTCGCAGCCGCTCACGATGCTGTCCAGCCTCAACCGCCGTCTGGACGCCGAGATGCGCAGTAAGACCCCGGCATACCTCGGGCAAAGCGGACCAACTAGAGTTATCGGTCATACTGCCTACGACCGACGAGACAAGATGACCGGACTCATGCGCGGCAACGACTTTCTGTACGCCGCAGATATGCATCACTCCGCACACACTCGCGAAAACCGTGCCATTGTCGCCATCGACTTGGGTCGCATGCGCGTCTTTAACGAATGGTACGGACGACAGGCAGGCGACGCCCTCATCGCCGAAGTGGGCGGTGCGCTGCTGGCGTTGCGAGCCGATTGCGACGGACTCGCCGGATACTGGGGGCAGGACGACTTTGTCGCCTATCTTCCCGGCGACCGCGAAACGATCGACGCGCTCTACCATCGCATCCAGACCATCGTCGCCTCGCGCGACGACTCGGTTGGCTTCTTACCCGCCTTTGGCGTTTGTCCGGTTGGGCCGACGGAGCACATCGATATCATGCTGTACGACCATGCAAAAGCCGCGCTCACCCGAGCCCGCCACGATTTTAAAAACCGTATCAAGTACTTTGAACCCGAAACGTATGCGCAGCGCGAACGCGAGGATTATCTGCTCTCGGCGTTTCAGCGCGCCCTGGGCCAGGGGCATATCACGTTCTATATTCAGCCGCAGTACGACATGGAAACCAAAAAGATCGTGGGCGGCGAAGCCCTTGCCCGCTGGGAAGACGGAGACGGCAATTTAATCTCGCCCGGCACGTTTGTGCCGCTACTCGAGCGCAACGGTTTTGCCGTGACCCTCGATCGCCATATTTGGAACCTCGTCTTTACGTGGCTCTCCAAGCGCTTGGCCCAAGGACTGCCCTGCGTGCCCATCTCCATCAACGTAAGCCAAACCGACCTGATTTCGGTCGATGTCGCCGACCAGCTCGAACGCCTGGCGATGCGTCACGCCGTCCCCACGCACTTCGTTAAAGTCGAAATTACCGAAAGCGCCTACGCCGATAATCCCGGAGATATTAAGGCGCTCACCGGCAAGCTCCGCGCTTTGGGCTTTTCCGTATTGATTGACGACTTTGGAAGCGGAGCATCGTCGCTCAGCATGCTGCAGGATATCGATGCCGACGCGATTAAACTCGACAGCCGCTTTATGCCCGCAGAAGCCCATCAGGCCAACAAGAGCGAAAACATCGTCAAGTCCATCATCAACATGTCTTGGGAGATTGGCATGCCGGTCATAGTGGAAGGCGTCGAAACCGAAAAGCAAGTTGCCTTCCTGCACGACCTTGGTTCGCGCTACGTCCAAGGCTATTACTATTACCGACCCATGCCGGTTGAGTCGTTTGAGAAGCTCCTTGCCAGCGATGCATCGATTGACCCGCGGGGCATCCTCTTGCATGACAGCGAGCGGCACATCGACTTTGCAAAATGACGCAGCTCGTTAACAGCAGATACTCCCATCCCGACTCCCAACACGCAACACGACCAACGTGCCGCATCGCCTCGACCCAAGGAAGCAGCGTAGACATGGATAACGCCAGCAACTATACCGAAACGCTCGAAAAGACCGTTCAAGACCTGCTCGACCGCCAGGAAGAGCTGATTAAGATCGCCTTTACCGACCAGCTCACGGGACTGGGCAACCGTGGCGGCTTTACCAGCTCCCTCGAAGAAATCTGGGAACAGGGCACGCCGGTCACCATGGCTTTTATCGATATCGACAACCTCAAACACTGTAACGATGCCTTTGGCCATGACGAAGGCAACCGCTACATCATGCAGGTGAGCCTGTACCTCAAACTCTATATCAAGGTTGGCGAAGCGGCGTTTCGCCTGGGCGGCGATGAGTTTGCCGTGCTCTCCACTATCTCGACCGAGGATGACCTTGCTGAGCGCCTGGAGCACTGCCGCGCGGTACTTCTCAAAAACAACGACGCCGAGATGCCCCATTCGTTTAGCTACGGTGTGTCGCACGCCGACCCCAAGTTGGGCGAAACCTCTAATCGCATGACCATGGACGCCGACCACCGCATGTACGATTACAAGCTGCGCCATGCCATCCACTTGGATCGCCGCAACATCAGCCAGGTCCATACGGACGACTATGAGGTCAGCGACCGCATCTTTGACGCCTTCTCGATGCTCGATGAGGGACGCTATTTCTTTATCGAAAACCTCGATAAGAACCGCACGCTTTGGTCGCAAGGAGCGCTGCGCGACTTTGGCCTGCCTTCGGAGCATATAGACAACAGTCACGATTATTGGAAAAGGCGCGTGCACCCTGACGACCTCGAGGCGTACACCCAGGATATCAACCAGATCCTTGACGGCTCCAGGCACTATCGTGCGATGCAGTATCGTATACGCAACGTCCAAGGCGATTACGTGCTGTGCCGCGTCCGGGGCTATCGCATCGATGGTGACAAGGACACGCCCTCGCTCTATGTCGGCGAGCTCGTTAACCACTCCCTTGTCGAAACCGTCGATCCCGCCACGGGGCTCGGCACCCAGCGCATGCTGGTCAACGCCATCGACGGCTGTCGCCGCGACAACCACCAGACGGGACTGATCGCCGTGCGCGTTCGCGGTACGACCCAACTCAATGAGCACTATGGAGCCGACGCCGTCGATACCATGCTTTCCGAGTACGCTGGCCGCATGCTCTCGCTCACTCGTGGCAGAAGTCGCGTGTTCCGTTCGCGCAGCGCACAATTCGTCGTTCTTACCAACAGCCTGGACCGCGATGCCTTCGACCGTCTCGCTCGCGATTTGGAGCGCGTCATCTCGGCCCCCGTCCAAATTGCCGGCGATTCCATCACCCCTACCTGCCTGGTCGTTCCCGTCTATTACGAGCGCTTAATCAACCAAGCACCGGCCATCTTGGAAGAGCTCGATCGTCGCCTGCGCGCCATCAACGGACCGTTCCACAACAACAGCCTTTCCATTCCCGAGCTCGAGCGCAAAGGCGCCATCGCCGAGCGCATCGACGCGCTCACGGGTCTCTACCGCCCCAGCGAGTTTATGCGCCGCGCCAACGAGTTTTTGACCACGGTGAACGGCGGCTCTTGGTGCATTGCCACCGTCGACATGGGACATATGCGCTTGTTCAATGAGTGGCATGGCCAGGCCGAAGGCGACCGTGTGCTCGCCGATGTGGGCACGGTACTCAAAGATATCGAGAATACAGGCAAGGGTGTCGCAGGCTATTGGGGCCAGGACGATTTTTGCATACTCGCCCCCTTTGAGCACGATACCGTGCATCGTATTTATGCCCGCGTGCGCGAAGCCGTGGCCAAGCACGATGACGGCGTGGGCTTTTGGCCGTCCATGGGCGTCTACCCCATCGACTCCCACGAGGAAATCACTATCGACGCGCAGGCAAAGGCCATGTTCGCCAACCGGCGCGCCAAAAACGACTTTAAGGAACGCATCGCCGTCTTTAGCCCCGAGGAATACAAGCACGAGGTCGCATTCCACCATACGCTGACCGGGTTTCAGTACGCACTCTCCAACGATCGCATTACCTACTACCTGCAGCCCCAGGTCGATATGGAAACCGGCAAGGTCATTGGCGCCGAGGCGCTCACACGCTGGATTGACAAGGACGGCTCCCTCATCCCGCCCGGCTCCTTTATCCCGGCGCTCGAGGAAAGCGGCTTTGTGGTGACGCTCGATAAGTACATTTGGCAGGGTGTTGCCTCGTGGCTGCGGACGCGCCTCGACCAGGGGCTCCCCGTGGTTCCGATTTCCCTCAACGTATCGCGCGTGGATATCCTTGCCTGCGATGTCGCCGAGCACATGGGGGCCCTGGCCACCCAGTACAACCTGCCGCCCGAGCTCATGCGCATCGAGATTACCGAGACCGCCTATACCGGAGAGTCCGAAGCCGTGGACAGGCTGACGGCAGAGCTGCACAACCGTGGCTTTTCGACCTACATGGACGACTTTGGCACGGGTCAGTCCACGCTTGCAATGCTCAAGAACGTCAACGTCGACGTCATCAAGCTCGACCGCACCTTTGTGCCCGCCGGAAAAGCCGACGAACGAAGCACACAGATCGTGTCGTCGATGCTCGGCATGGCACAGTCGCTCCATCTGCCCGTTGTGGTCGAAGGCGTTGAGACAGAGGCGCAGGCCCAGCTGCTGCGCCAGATGGGCGCCCGCTATGCGCAGGGCTTCCTCTACTACCGCCCCATGCCGGCGGCGGATTTTGAGGAGTTGCTCGATAGCAAGGTCGCCGATTGATGTATACATGCGTAATGCAGTGCCGCTGGGGGACCCGTTTGTCCCCTTTGGCTAACTCATATCCCCAAATCGAGTCGAATTGGGGATATGATACAGACCATTGTTTCGCCCAAGGAGGCTATTCATCATGAACGAGTCGTATCGCCTGGGCGAGCAATCGATTGTCGCCTATCTGCAGCGACTTGCAAACGGCGTCTCGACCGCCGAGCTCGACGTTGACGCCCTGCCCACCGAGCTGCGCGCCATTGGCGAGCAGGTGCAAAAGACGCACGCCATTCTGCATCAGGAGCGCGAGCTGCTTGAGCGCAGCGCCTATATCGACCCGCTCACCAATCTGGGCAACCGCGGCGGACTCGACCGCCACGTCGATCAGCTCTGGCGCAAAGGCGAACCTTTCACCTGCGCCTATATTGACATTGACCACCTCAAGCACTGCAACGATGTGTTTGGCCATGCCGAAGGCAATCGCTATATCCTGCGCATCTGCCGCGCGCTCTCCGAAACCATGGAGCACGACGAGCTGCTGTTCCGCATTGGCGGAGACGAGTTTGTGCTTATCGCGCCTGCGGCGAGCGAAACGGAGCTCGAGCAACGCTTGGAGCAGACGCGCACCGGGCTGATCGAGGCAACCTCGGACGGTAAGGCGCCCATGATTGCCAGCTTTAGCTTTGGCTGCTCGCGCGTCGACCCACTTGCTGGCGACACGCGTCGCCAGATGACGATGGATGCCGACCGCAAAATGTATCGCTACAAACTCATGCATCGCGTGCAGCAGCCCGAAGGCGACAGCGCACCGCAACGTCCCGTTGCCGACCACCTTCCCTGCAACGACCGCGTGTTCCAGGCAATCTCTATGAGCTCCGAGACACGTTATCCGTTCATCCTCAATCTCGACACCGGCGAATCGCAGTGGTCGGTCAACGCCGTGCGCGATTTTGGCCTGCCTTCCCAGCACCCCTTTAACTCGGTCGACATGTGGCTCGCTCGTGTCCACCCCGAGGACCGCGATAACGTGCGCTCCGAGCTCGACATGGTGGTAAATGGATCGTGGCACTTCCATTACATGCAGTATCGCGTGATGGATGCCACCGGAACATACGTGCTTTGCGACTGTACGGGCTACCGTCTGGACGGCACCGATACCGAGCCTAACATGTACGTGGGCATTATCATCAACCGAAGCCTAGCGGATACGACCGATTCCGTGACTGGCCTGGGCGATATTCACGCCTTGGTCAACGCCATTGGCGAAATGCGCCGCGTGGCGCGCGAGGCAGGCTTTATTGCCATTAAGGTTGACGATATCGCCGAGGTCAATGCCCGCTTTGGCTTTGATGCGGGCGACCGCGTGCTCGCCGAAAGCGCCGCCTGCCTCATGGATTGTTCGCGCGGCAAGGGTCGCCTGTTCCGTTCGACGGGACCAACGTTCGTGGCGCTTTTCGATGAGCTCGGCCCCGAGGCAATCGATGAAATCGCAAGCGAAATCGAACGGTTCCTGGGTTCTCCCGTGCTCATCGGCTCGCTTGAATATCAGCCGCCCATTCGCGTAGCCACACTCCATCTGGACGGCGTCGACCGTCAGCCCGTTTCCATCTTGAACGAGCTCAAAGCGCTGCTTGAAGAGGCGCCGCAGGTGCCGGGTACTCAGCTGGATTAACGGCACATGTCGCGGCGCACGCCGTCGGCCTCATCGTGAGATAATCCCCTGCAGAAGTCACCAAGAGCAGAGGGAGTTTGTGATGAAGGTTCTTTTGGTCAATGGCAGCCCCAAGGCAAACGGCAACACCGCCACGGCGCTTGCCGAGGTCGCTGAGCAGCTGCATGCCGAGGGTATCGATACCGAGGTATTCCAGCTGGGCGCCAAGCCCATTCGCGACTGCATCGGCTGCGGCCAGTGCGGCAAGCTCGATTGCCGCTGCACCTTTGACGACGACGTGGTCAACGAGCTGATTGCCGCCGCCGAGCAGGCAGACGGCTTTGTCTTTGGCTCGCCCGTCTACTACGCGCATCCCAGCGGACGCATCCTCTCGGCCCTCGACCGCGCGTTCTATGCCGGCGGCAAGGCCTTTGCGCACAAGCCGGGCGCCGCTGTCGCCGTCGCCCGCCGCGCTGGCACATCGACCACCTTCGACGTGCTCAACAAGTACTTCACCATCAACCAGATGCCCGTGGTCGCCTCCACGTACTGGAACAACGTCTTTGGCGCTGCGCCGGGCGAGGCCGCCCAGGACGCCGAGGGGCTCGCCACCATGCGTAACATCGGCAAAAACATGGCCTGGCTCCTGCGCTGCATCGAGGCAGGAAAAGCAGCCGGCATCGAGGCCCCCGAGGCCGATCGCGCCAGGACAAACTTTATTCGATAGAACGGCGGAACATGAATATTCAGATTTTTGGGACTAAGAAGTCTTTCGACACCAAGAAGGCGCAGCGCTATTTTAAGGAGCGTCGCATCAAGGTGCAGTTTATCGACCTTAAAGAAAAGGAGATGAGCAAGGGCGAGCTCACGAGCGTCATGCAGGCGGTCGGCGGCATCGACAAGCTGCTCAACCCCAAGGCCAAAGACGAGGAAACACTCGCGCTCATCCAGCACCTCACGCCCAACCAACGCTTCGACAAGCTGCTCGAGAATCAGCAGGTGCTTGCCGAGCCCATCGTGCGCAACGGCAAAAAGGCGACCGTCGGTTATTGCCCCGATGTATGGGGAGCCTGGGAGTAGCCTGTGTTATTTGCCGACTCGTGGGTATAAGAGCGAGCGTTTGGCATATGATTCAACTGTAAGCCATGTCTAACAAAGGAGGGCACATGCCCAACAAACCCGTGAAGATCATTATGCTTACCGGATACCTCGGTGCCGGCAAGACCACGCTGCTCAACCACATCCTCGCCAACGACGGCGGCATCCGCGCCGCCGTCATCGTCAACGATATCGGCGAGATCAACGTCGACGCCAGCCTTATCGCCGACGGCGGCCTTTCCGAGACCGATGACCTCATCCCGCTTACCAACGGCTGCATCTGCTGCACGCTTTCGGACGACCTCGCCAACCAGCTGCAGGGTATCGCCGATTCGGGCGACTTCGACTACATCATCATCGAGGCTTCGGGCATCTGCGAACCTATCCCCATCGCCTACACCATCTCGAGCTTCTGCGACGAGGCCAAGGTGGGCGGCGAGCCCAAGCTCGCGCTCGATAACATCGTTGCCGTGGTCGACTGCGCCCGCATGTACGACGAGTTCAACGGCGGCCGCGACCTGCTGGCCGAGGATATCGACGAGGACGACATCGAGAGCCTGCTGATCCAGCAGATCGAGTTCTGCTCCACGCTGATCCTCAACAAGACCGATACCGTCACGCCCGAGCAGATTGCCGAGCTCAAGGCCATCGTGCGCAGCCTGCAGAAGGATGCCGTGATCGTCGAGGCTCAAAACGGCGAGGTCCCCATGGAGGAGCTACTCGATACCGACCGCTTCGACTTTATGCGCGCCTACAACTCCGCCGCCTGGATCGAGGCCATGGAGCATCCCGAGGAGCACGACGACCCCGAGGTGCTGGAGTACGACATCGAAACCTTCGTATACTCGCGCCGCAAGCCGTTTGACCTGCAGAAGTTCACCGACTTTGTTGAGCAGGAGTGGCCCGACGAGGTCATTCGCGTCAAGGGTCCGCTGTGGCAGACCGGCGATCCGGACATGTGCTACATGTTTGAGCAGGCCGGCCACCAGATGCGCCTGATGGAGAACGGCCTGTTCGTCGACTCCGCGCCCGAGGGCGAGAAGCAGAAGATTATCGACGAGAACCCCGAGATCATGCAGATTTGGGACGACGAGACGGGCGACCGCATGACGAGCCTGTGCATCATCGGCCGTCACATGGACAAGGATGCACTCATCGCAGCCCTCGATGCCTGCCTGACCGACTGGCACCGCGCCTAGGTTTTATCGCGGCGGACCCTTCCGCCCGTTATGCAACCGCCAAACCACCACGAAGGTGCCTGTCCCCTTCGTGGTGGTTTTTCGTTCTGAGCCAAGGAGATTCATGTTCAATATCGTGCTGTATGCGCCCGAGATTCCGGCCAACACGGGCAACATCGGTCGCACCTGTGTGGTTACCGGCGCCCGCCTGCATCTGGTGGAGCCGCTGGGCTTTTCGCTCGACGACAAGACGGTGCGTCGCGCCGGGCTGGGCTACTGGCAAAACTTGGACGTGACGACGTATGCCGGCTGGGAGGACTTCCTTGCCCGCAACGGGCTCTCCCCCGCCGATGAGCGTCTGCACCTGCTAACTAAAAAGGCGCGCCGCACCTATGCACAGAGCACCTATCGCGATGGCGACTTCTTGGTCTTTGGCAGCGAGAGCTCGGGTATTCCCGAGCCACTGCTTGCCGCGGCGCCCGAGCGCTGCGAGCGCATCCCCATGCTGCGCGATTGCGACTCACTCGACAACGCCGATGCCTGGGAGGCCCATGAGGAATCGCTGGGGCATACCGAGGACAGCCACGAAGCCATCCTGCAGCAGGACATCTGCGGCAACTTCGTCAATCCCGACGATTACCGCATCAGCGCACTCAACCTCTCCAACAGCGCCGCCATCGTCCTCTACGAGGCGCTGCGCCAAACAGGCTTTGCCGGGATGTGACAAAGGGACCCCGCAGCAGGAGGTCCCTACACATCAGAATTCAATTTCAAATACAAACGACTGGCGGAGCTCTCGCTTGGCTTGACTTGTCAGACTTGAATTCGCCCTTATGCTCAGCTTGCTGCACGCCTCATCGATAGCCATAGCAAGTGATACGGACATGGTCATGGTCGTTTCGCTTTTCAATTCGACCCGATAGCTCTTCGCCTTGTTTTTATCCTCTCCACCGCATCTTGTCTCGATTAACAAGAGAATATCTGAGTCATGGGCATACCAATGGAGTTCAGGGCGCTGTGGAACCATGTCGCCCTCGAATTCCTGCGTAAACAGAATTTTCTTCTCATTTCTCGTTGAATCGCTCAAGGAGCCATCAATTCGAACCGAGCCCTTCTTTCCCGCCTTGGCATTCCCCTTAACCTGGTGGCCTCGCCGAGTTTCCTCGTACTCCGTCACCTCCAGCTTGCAGCGCTTCGCGCCAAGCATGAACGCGATCCGCCTCAACTCGGCCATCTTGTCTTGCTGCATGGTTGCGAAATAAGAGTCAAGGTCAACAAAGCGAGACCGATCAAAAGCATCTATGTAATAGGTGGAATAGAGAGATGGTTTAGGGTAGAAAGACAGCTCGCTATCCCCAATTGCTTCGCGGTACAGATTAAAAATCTGCGTGCCCTTAACAGTATCCAGCCAACCAATAGCATCCTTACAGACGTCGATACCCCGACGCTCATTTCCGTCAACGATTCGAATCATGTTCGGCAAATGGAATGAAGGGCTCTGATAGACCTCTTTGGTTACTGGTCTATACCTATTGAGCTGTTGTTGATATGCCCAATCGTTGACGGCATCACCGATATCCGCAGCAGCTCCCGCCGCGCCATCGGCCGCATCCGCAATAGCTGCCAAGGCGTCATCGGCCATCGGAGCGGCGGCGCGCATTGCATCATCGGCAACTTTCTGTACGGTTGCAACCGCACCTGCTACCGCATTTCCGGCGCCATCAACTAGCCCAGCAGCGACCTTACGGATATCAAAGCTCTGCTTATGTCGTAGCTGTTCCCCTCTTTCGCCAACAACATCTAGACTATCTTTATCCTCCATGGTGACCTCCTATTTCCGATAGTCAAAATCAACTGTATATTCGTCGCCAAATGCAGAGTTGAACATCGCACGGATATTTGCTTCAGCGTTCACCCGAGCTTCTTCGAGCAACTTGCCATCCTTGATGGCCTCGCTTTCACTCCGCTTCTTGCACTGCGCTTCAAACGCCGTGACGTCTTTGACTTCAATGGGATTGAGGATGTTGTTGCGCTCCTCGAGAGCACCCGACTTATTCATATCCGGCGTGTTCGAGATTACATAAGGTTCATCCATCGTAACGGTCAACTTTTTCTTGTTCGTGTGTATCTCTGCCGTTTCGAGATTCACACCTGCCTTAATGGTTCCCACATAGCGGTACCAAAAGCTGTTTTCCGTAAACGGGATATCAAACCAATCGAAGAATCTCTTGGTGTCCGTCACCTTATCGACAATTGCATAGTTCTGTGATGCAGAAACCATCTCATTCTGGGAAGCGATGCGTTCAAACACGACCGACGGGGAAAGCGTATTGGGGGTCGCTTCTTTTGCACCCGCAGCTTTGCCATTATTAAAGATGGTAATAAAAAGTACGGCTACAATCACCGCACCAAGCGCCAAGCCCGCGAAGAATACCTTGGGTTTCGTCAGAACTCTCCCGAGCTTCGCTTTCAGCGCGCCCATGCCTTTCTCCATCTCATCCATCCCCTATTCCTTTCAAACTCCCTGTAATTTAAGAAACTAGCGAAGGTTACGCCTCATGCCCAAATTGTCGTTTTCAGCACGTCTTTAGCGAGGGCGGTTGTTTGCAATCCGTAATAATACACATTCGTCGTGGCATTTGTTGCTCAGTAAATGATATGAAACGGGCGGGTCAACCGCTCATTATCGATTAACCCGCCCCTTCGCGCGAAACTTATTTATTTACATCGTAGCTAGAAACAGATGCGACAACGCGCGCAGCGTCCACATCGGACATTGCTTCGAACTTGACCTTCTCTCCCGGTGCCCATGAAGAAGTGTCCGCATAGGTCTCCTCTGCTTTGACGTCATCTGCATCATAGAGAGCAAGCGTCAGGCCAACGTTTGAGAACGATATACCAGAGGTGTTCTCAACTACGGCTGTATACGTATACAGGCCATAACCGTCATCCGATTTTTCGAAATATGCTCCCTGAATCAAACTGTTGATGGCGTCCTCATTGCGAGTCTTCTCTGCTACGGACTTTCCGTTCTTAATCAATTCGTCGAAATCATCCTTGTATTTCTCCCCGACTTCCAACCCGTAATTATCGACAAGCTTCTTGAGCTGCTCAGACCGCTTATCGTAGACCTTATTCCATTCTTCGTAATAATCAGAAGACGATTGCGAGTAGTCCTCGGTCACTTTAAGCTGATCATCAAGCAGATTCAGATATGTGATGACGTCTTGCTGCATCTTGGAATCCTTGAACCTGGCGTTCTTGAGTTCCTTATCGTTCTTGATCTCGGCCTTAATAGCTTCCTGGATATTCTCGGTTGAATGAGGGTCATCATCGTTTGCATTAGATTCAATAACGTCGGACCTTTTCTCAAACCCCGCGGCGATAACATTCATCGCCTTGTCGTCGACATATTTCGGTTTTTCTGAGTTTGTAGCATTCTGAGAACAGGCCGAGATGAATCCCAGAGAACAGATAAGCAGAACAAGCAAGCCCATCATAGGCTGCTTTTTAGTAGCATTTCGTTTCACGACTATTTCCCTTCGATTGACGTTAAGATCCATAGCCCCTCGTCAAAAAGCAGACGAATTGGCGACGCGGTGGCACTATTTGGTTCAAGGGCGTGAACTGGATAAATAT
>CAKUHK010000017.1:0-33284 GCA_934655965.1 uncultured Collinsella sp. | reverse complement strand
TCTCGAAGGAGACGGCACTCGATACCAGATACTGGTGGGCCTTTGCGATCTCGGCGATGACGGGGGCAGCCGCTGCGAGCCAGCCTAAGCGCCAGCCCGTCATGGCCCAGGGCTTGGAGAAGCTCTCGATGATCACTGTCTGCTCGCGCAGTTCTGGGTGGCGCTGGGCGAAGCGCTCATAACCGTCTACATAGACCAGGCGGTTGTAGACATCGTCGCAGATTACGTAGATGCCCGCCTGCTCGGCCACACGCGCTACGGCATCGAGCGACGCCGCGCTGAGGATACAGCCCGTGGGGTTATTGGGCGAGCAGATGACGATAGCCTTGGTCGCCGGGGTCACACAGGCGCGGAGCGCTTCCTCGTCAATCTGGAATTGCGCGGGCTCCGTATCCAAAAAGACCGCCTTGGCGTGGTTGGCCACGACGATGCTCTCGTACAGGCCAAAAGCCGGCGTGGGGATAATGACCTCGTCGCCGGGGTTGAGCATGGCCATAAACGTAGCCGACAGGGCCTCGGTTGCGCCATCCGTGAGGATGACCTCGTCTGCCGAAAACGAAAGGCCCGCGTCGCCCATATATGCGGACAGTGCCTCGCGCAAGGCAGGACGACCGTTATTGGGCGGATAGTGCGTGTCGCCGCGGTTGAGCGATGCGGTCACCTCGGCGCTAATCACGTCGGGCGTGGGAAAATCGGGCTCGCCGAGCGCGAGCGCAATGCATCCCGGGTGCTGCGCGGCGAGCGCGTTGATTCGGCGGATGCCGGAGGGCTTGAGCGTGGCAAGCGAGGTGTTCATGGGCAGACGCATGGCATTCCTTTCGTAAGGGTTGCACTAGGATAGCGCGGCGAAGGGTTGGCAGACGGTGTAACCTAAACGGAAACGAATCGGAAAGGAGGCGGCATGGAGACGACCGCGCGCGGCGATGAGCCAAAAACGCTGCAAACCATTGCGTATATCAGTGTTCCCGATAACGCCGATCTTGAATTTTTGCTTTGGGACCTGCAGGATGCCATCGCGGCGTATGCCCGGCTTTCTGGTACTTCGCTCCCCCGTCCGGTCGATTTGAGGGCGAATGTTGGCGGCGACGCTGCGGACGGCATCGTGTTCGCAGTTGAAGATGCGCTCGATGACGAGGCAATGGCTGCCGTTGAACAGACGCTCGATTACCTTGGAACCGCAGAAACGCGCGTCTATGCTGTCGTTCAAGCTGCCTACGCAAACGCCGGGCAGGCGTACGCGGCCGTTAGCCATCTGCGCGAAGCGTGCGAGCGTCGAGGGCTGTCGTGGTGCGGCGGCGTCATCGTCTGCACCGGCGCCGGCATAGCGGCGCTTCGCCGATCCCCGCGCATGGGACTGCTGCGTCGGCCGCTTTCGGAAGCTATAGACAAGCTGGTGGGCGCCGTACGCATGGGTTGCTCGGTTGAGCATGCGCAACGACTTGGAGGCAGCAATGCCGAGGACGTTGACGCCGATGGCACGGTTCATGCTGAGCCAACTGCGCCGGCGCCGATCTGGCGGGCGGCTATGAAACGCCTTGGTGCTCGCGCTCAATCAAAAATCTAAATTAAGAGGCGGCCCAGTCAACAGCCTCACGCCAGCGCTCAACAAGTCGTTCCAGACGCCATGCCGCATTGGCGGGGCTTGTCGACGGCAGCGCTACAGCCGGCAGCCCCGTGCGTTCTTGCAGGTAGCGCTTGTAGAGCCGTCCGGCAGTGCCGCCGTTGCAAATAACGATTTCGATAGGGGCCGCATCGGTAATACGCTCGATACGCGCCGGCACGACATTACGAATGCTGGCGTCGCTCGAGCCCCTGATGTCGCAGCTCTCGATCACATCCCACAGGGCCACACCGCCGTTTAGCAGCATAGCCCGCTTGACGGCAATCGAGGCGTCGAGTGTCGCGGGCTCACCGCTCGTCAAAGGGTCCCCCTCGTTGGGCGGCACGGGCACACCAAGGCACACGGCCATCACGCGCCAAAACCGGTTCTGAGGGTTGCCATAATAGAAGGCGTTGGCGCGCGAGAGCACCGAGGGAAACGAGCCCAGCACCAAAACGCGCGAGCGCTCGTCAAACACGGGCTCAAACCCATGCTCAATATGCTGATATCCCTCGTCCGGTGCGGCCATGAATTAGGCCCTCAGCAGATAGCGCACCTCGTAGGGTGCAAGCTCAAGGGAGCCCGACAGCTCGACCGTGGGCGCGCCATCGGCAAGCAGGTCGACGAAAGAGCCGTTGAGCTCGCCGGCTCCAAAGGTATAGGGCTCGTCCACGGCATTGACCGCCACGAGCACCGTCGCGTCGTCGCAGGCGCGCTCGAACAGCAACTGCTTGTTCTGGATCACCACGTTGCGATAGGCACCGTAGTTGAGGGCACGAGCCGCCGCGTCGTTTGCCGAGCGCAGGTGCGCGAGATGTGTGATATATGCCGTCAGCTCATTGGGTGCCGGCTCGTCAAGCGCAGGGCGCAGAGCCCAGTCGCCATCGGGGCCGCCCTTTTCGCCGGCAATCCCCCACTCGCTGCCGTAGTAGACGCACGGAATGCCCGGCATACCAAAGAGCATGCCGTAGGCGGGACGTAGGCAGGACTTGTCGGTAAGGATGCTCGCCAGGCGCGGCACGTCGTGGTTGTCGACAAACGACAGCAGGTGCTTGCCGCGGTAGATGCACCACGGATCGCCGCCAAACTGACGGTGCAGCGAGTGGGCGATCTCGAACATGTTGACCGAGTTAAAGCTAGAGTACAGGCCCTTGTAACACTCGTAGTTGGTGCAGGAGTCGAGCATCTCGTCGTTGACGATCTGGTTATAGTCGCCGTGGAGCGTCTCGCCGATTAGCACAAAGTCGGGTTTGAGCTCGCGGGAAAAAGCGTGCAGACGGCGCATAAAGTCGCGGTCGAGCATATAGGCGACGTCCAGGCGCAGGCCGTCGACGCCAAAGGCCTCGGCCCAGCGGCGCACGGACTCGAGCAGATAATCGACTACGGCGGGATTTTGCAGGTTGAGCTTCACGAGCTCAAAATGACCCTCCCAGCCCTCGTACCAAAAGCCGTCGCCGTAGCACGAGTCACCGTCAAAGCTAATGTGGAACCAGTCCTTGTAGGGCGAGTCCCATTTGTGCTCATGCACGTCGCGGAAGGCCCAAAAGCCGCGACCGACGTGGTTGAAGACGGCGTCGAGCACCACGCGGATGCCATGGGCGTGCAGCGTCTCGCACACGGCGGCAAAGTCGGCGTCCCCACCCAGGCGGCGATCGATATGGCACAGGCTGCGCGTATCGTAGCCGTGGCTATCAGACTCGAGCGGCGGATTGATGAGCACGGCGCCAATACCGAGTTCTTGCAGGTAGTCGGCCCATTGGGCGATTTTCATGATGGGCGCATCGGGGTTGGGCGCGGCGTTGGCAGCCTGGGCGAGCTCATCCTCGGCAACGGGCGCGGCGTTTTCGCGCGGAGCCCCGCAAAAGCCCAGCGGATAGATCTGATAGAACGTCGCCTCGTATGCCCACATAACAGCCTCCCGGTACGCCTCACACAACGACATTCATTGTATGCCTAGTGGGGTAGCTAGTTTACGGTGAGAGACGTGGCTAGGCGACGGCTTTGGCGCGGCGAATGGCCGGGAACATTACCGTAATGGCGAGGATGACGCCCACGACGGCGATCGCGCCGCCTGCGTAGCCGATCCTGGCGATGCCGGGGCCCGAAACCACGGCGCCGCCGATCGCGGTGCCCGTGCCGATACCGAGGTTGAACAAGCCCGAGAAGATCGACATGGCAACCGCCGACGAGTCCGCAGGCGTGTACTTGATGAGCTCGGCCTGGAACGCCACGTTGAAGGCCGTGGCGCAGCAGCCCCACAGCGCGCAGACGGCGAGGACCGCGGCGAGCGACGCTGCAGCCGGCCCCATGAGCAGCAGAGCCAGCGGCACGCCGGAGAGCGTGATCGCAAGAAACGGGAAGCGGTGCCCGTCGAACAGACGGCCGAACAGCCAGCTGCCCAACAGGCCGGAACAGCCAAACGCCGTCAGCGTCATGGTGATGGCGCTTGCGTCGACATGCGCGACCTGAGCCAGGAAAGGCTCGATATAGCTGTAGCCCGCGTAATAGCCGGTCGCCATGAACACCGTGACCACATAGAGCGCGATGAGGAATGGGTTTCTGAGCAGCCCGGGCAGCTGCTTGAGCGTAAAGCGCTCGCCCGCTGGCATGGTGGGAAACACGGTCGCTTGGTAGACGACCGCGGCGGCAGAGAAGGCCCCGACCACGGCAAACGTCATGCGCCAGCCAACGGCCAGGCCGATGGCGCGGCCGAGCGGCAGGCCGAAGATCTGCGCGATGGACGAGCCCGTAGCGATCATGCTGATGGCGAGCGCTCCGTGGCGCGTGTCGACCAGGCGCGAAGCCATAATCGAGGCGACCGACCAGAACACGGCATGTGCGCAAGCGACCACCAGGCGCGCACAGACCAGGATGGGATAGGTCGGCGCCACGGCGGACAGGAACTGGCCGAGCGAGAACACAGCCAGCACGCCCAGCAGCATCCGCTTGAACTCAAAGCGCGAGGCGAACACCATGAGCGGCAGCGACAGCAGCATGACGCCCCAGGCATAGACCGAAATCATGATGCCGGCCTGGGCCTCGGTAAGCGAAAACGACGCGGCGATATCGGTCAGCAGGCCGATGGGCATAAACTCCGACGTGTTGAACACGAACGCGCAGCAGGTGAGCCCGATGAGCGGGAGCCACTGCTTAAGCGTGATGCCATCTTGTCTTGTCTGAGTCATGTAGGGACCCTCTCCGTTTGTCTTGAGCGGTGGGCGATTATAGCAATGAGAAGTCTATAAAATTCGCAACAAAAAAATTCTTGGAAAACGATCGTCAACAGACGGCGCGCCAATTCTGCTTAGAAAGCAAGGTACGCAGGAACTCAATGTCGAAAACGCGGCTTCATCTTCGGGCTATCGCGCCTGCTCGGATACGCACAAGGACACCCCCATGAGCACGTCAATTTCGAGCCAACTCGCAACCGCACAATGAACTAGCAAAAGCAGCATATAAGCAAACG
Organism: uncultured Collinsella sp.; assembly: GCA_934655965.1. Lineage (GTDB taxonomy): Bacteria > Actinomycetota > Coriobacteriia > Coriobacteriales > Coriobacteriaceae > Collinsella. The sequence goes on along the minus strand of CAKUHK010000017.1, from coordinate 28,218 downwards.
CCCCATAATAAAGTCCCTCATGTACAAGCGCCGTCACTGAAAGTGCCGACGGCAGCGCCGCACTCGAAACTACCCATCCAACAAGAACCTGGATAGCGTAACTTGCAACCAGATTCCATACCACCAGCAGCGTTGCGGGACGCGCGATTTCTCTACAGGAGGAACGAAGCACCGTGATCGAACGCATGACGTAGCGTGGTGCAAACCGAATGCCTCGTAGTCCCCTCTGCTCCACGTCCGCATCTTCAATCAGCACGAATATGAACGACGCGGAAAGAAGCGTCACGATTACCGTCACCACAAGCGAGCACAACACCCCGAGCTGGCTGCTCGCAAGCGAGGCAAAAACTACAATTGCCAATAAAATCAAGTGAACCAAATAAAGTAGCAGCGCCCCAGAAATCTGGAGGGGAACCGTCGAGGCCAAGAGATAAACCGGAGGGGTTCGAGCAGGTTGCACCGTCTCTTTGGACCGGTCGACGGCAAATAATGAAAAAGCCACATTCGATAGAAGCAGGTTTAAAAAGGCCGCGCCCACAGTGCAAATAAGCGTAATGGACGGATTGATATAGGCGAGCTCAGTTGCAACGTTTGATACACCAAGTTGAAGCGCGCTCATAACAAACAAGGGGATATATAACGCCATCGTGCAGCCACTCCGGCATCCCTTCGCCCGATCGCCCGATTCCAGAAAGACATTGAAGTTCTCTCGCAAGTTCACTCTATACCCGTTTTCTTACTAGGCAGGGCGAACGGGCGCCAATATAAACGCCGGTCCGCCCATCCATAATTTCTAGTTTTAACGTCCAGACTAGTCTGTCCAGCCGTCGATGTAGTCGCGGTTAAGCTCAAAGTACTGCGCGGCGATATCTTTCGCCAAGGAGTACGAATTAACGAGCGGGTGCATCGCGAGGCTCTCGACAATGTCGCGCTTCGATCGGTTAACGATGCCACGCGCCACGGTGCGCTCGTAGTACTTGACGCGACGAATCAATTCGAGGTTTCCCGCGGGCACAGAATCGGCTTCGACGCGATGCGGTACACAGCCATCGGTGGAGATATCGCACGTTGACTCAATGACATCTGTATCGAGAAGGCCGGGGATAGCGCCATTGTTGGGGGTGCACAGGATCATCTGCTGCGTCTTGCCAGAGCGAGCAATATCCATGAAACGGAGCGCGACACCTGCGTATCCGCCAGCATCTTTGCCGTACACGTCAAACGTCCACGGCTTGTCGCGGTGAATACCTGTCTCGGCCGCCATGTAGTTGTTTTCGCGCATTCCGTACCACTTCTCAAAGCACGCGAGGCCCTTTTCGAAGTCGTTCTCAATATCGATAGATGCAAGCTCGCTCGTCATTTCTCGATTAATTTCTTCGATTAGTTCGCCGCGCGTCTGGGGCGAAGAGAGAACGTTGGCAACGGCGCGCTCGCGATAGTAGAAATAGTATAGGTACTCATTTGGCACGCATCCGCGATTTAGAACGAGATCCTTCTCGAAGAACCTAAGATCTGTATGAGCATATGCCCCATCGTCGTGGATCAAGTCGGGCATGATGTCCTCGCCGTCAACCGTCACATTGCGGAAGAACGAGAGGTGGTTGAGTCCATAGCACTCGCCCTGAACCGATGCGGGATCAACGCCTTTATACTCGGCAAACTGATGCAACATGCCCGAAGGGGCATCGCAAATACCATAAGTAAAATCATAGCCCATATCGCGTAGGGCCTGAGATACGACGCCAGCGGGATTAGTAAAGTTAAACACCTTGACGCCCGGCTTTGCGTACTTCTTGATTAACTCGCAATACGAAGCAAGCGCAGGGATGGAGCGCATGGCAAAAGACACGCCGGCTGCGCCAGTCGTCTCTTGGCCAAGAACCCCATGTGAAAGAGCAATGCGCTCATCGCGAACGCGCATATGGTCCCCACCGACGCGAATCGTCGTGATCACGTAATCGGCGTCCTTAACGGCCTCGACTGCATCGCCCGTCAGTGAAAAATTAAGCGCGGGGCAAAGCATGCCCGAGACATGGGCGGCAAGGCCACCGTAGATGCGCAGCTTCTCGGGATCATTGTCCATAAACACAAGTTCGTCGATTCCAAGCGATGACGCCTGCTGGGCTATGCTCTTTGCCAAAAACATGGAGCGGACGCCACCGCCACCTATGACCGTAAGTTTCATATCGAAACCCCCAATTAGCACATTCAATATTGCATGGTTCGCCTGTGTTTGGATATTGTATCCAGCATGGAGGGCCGCTTCCCGCCCTGGCTGCAAGGCGGGAAAGGAATTCCCCAAGGAGTTATTATTTACGCAACGGAAGCGGCCGCACACGTCCGGCGGGAAGGGGCACCGATGGTTGATAAAAAGCAGATTTCCAAGCTCTACTCAGCCGCAAAGCTATCCGAAACCGAGCAAAGCGTACTCGAATACCTGCTCAACAATATCGACACCCTCGATGATATTGGTATAAAACCCGTCGCTATGGCATGCTTTACCAGCATGACGACAGTCATCAGGCTTTCGAAAAAGCTCGGCTACCGTGGCTACCGCGAAATGATGTACGATCTCAAGCACCTTCAGCATGTCTCCCGCGAAATGAATCAATCACTCAAAGACAGTAGCGTCCACTTCGTATGCCACACCGGAGATGTAGACGTATTCATCGCCGCACTGCATCGCAACAGAATGATCGGAGTAAACGGAGAGGGCTTCTCACGCATCGTTGCACAGTACATGGCGACCAAGCTCGTTGGACTTGGCTATTTGGCCGTCATACAGGACTTCCTAGAAACCGATCAGTTTGTCGAATCCAACCGAAATACGCTCAGCTGCATGATGCTCATATCCAAATCGGGTCAGACAGAAGCCATCCTGGAAACCGCAAGGGCATGCCACGACGCGGGCATTACGACCCTCGCGTTTACCGGCAACGAAGACAGCGAGCTCGCCAAGACGGCAGACGCGATCTTTACGATACATGACGATCACCCAATGGATCTTAAGAACGTTAAGCCTAACTGCTTTACCGGAAGTTGTATTCTCGCATTCGAAGAACTATTGAGTATCTGCCTTGACAATCTAAAACAAGAAGGCTTGGCCCCCTAAATCATGCGATAGGAAGCCAAGCCCTGGAATTGCGCTATGCAATTGCAAACCACTTGCGCGTTTTACTCGTCACCGAGAACGTCGTGCACCTCAGAAGCGACTTCGCCGACACGAGGTCCGTAAATGACCTGGATTGCCTTGTCGCTCAGGCGGATAACGCCCATAGCTTCAAGATTCTTGGTGAACACTTCATCGTCTGCAACCTTAGAACCATCCTTGACAATCACGCGAAGACGCGAGATGCAGTTGTCAAGATCATCAATGTTGTCGGCTCCACCAAGCGCTTCGACAATGCCAACAGCAAGCGCGCTGTCCTTGGTCGCACGGCCCTGAACTGCCTTCTCGGGAGCGCTACCAGACTCGCCCTTTGCCTCAGCGGCCTTTGCCTCGAACTCGGCTCTGCTGTTGATCAACTCAATATCGTCACCATCATCTCGACCGGGCGTCTTGATATCGAACTTAGTAATAAAGAACCGGAAGAGGAAGAAAGCTGCCAGGAAAAAGGCGGGGAGCAGAATAAGGTACGGAAGCAGATTAAGCTTCTCGGGGCGGAATAAGAATGGGATCAGGTCCTTGATATTTCCCTGGTACACCGAAACGCCCATTGCCTCCGAGAGAACTTCACCCAGTCCAGAAAGCGGAGCGTAAACGCCAAAGTAGAGCCAGGGGGCGGCAAACAGGAACGTAAAGAGAATAGGCTCCGTAACGCCAAAGAAAACAGTCGAAATCACTGTGGGGATTAAAAGACCAGCAACCTTCTTGCGGTTCTGGGGCTTGGCACACGACCACATAGCAAGGGCGATGCCCGGGAATAACGCGTAATCGTTAATGCCATAGCCAGCCATGAAGGCCCTAACCAAGAGCTTGTCACTGCTGGGAGAAGCGAGCTGCGCGAGCTGAATGGCGCTATTGCCCACCACGCGCGTTCCATCGACGACCATGGAGCCGCCAAGCTCAGTCCAATACATGGGTGTCTCGAGCAGCGGATGCAAGCCAAATGGCACAAGGCTCTCGAGCACCCAGCGATAGACAAACGTACCGAACAGACCGGAGCCTTTCACGAACGTCGCAATACCCGAAAAGCATCCACCAATGACGGGCCAGACGAAGTACATGATGCCGCCCAGGACGCCACCAGCAATCAGCGAGACAATGGGGACCGTTCGACTACCCGCAAAAAACGCCAGCGCCGTTGGAAGCTTGGTCTTGTAAAAACGGCCGGTGATCCAGGCGACCAGGCAGCCCACGATAATGCCGCCAAAGACACCAGAGCTGTAGCCAAAAAAGCCGAGCGAGGTAGTGTAGAGTGCGGACTGCTCACTCGCCTGAATGGACGTGAGGCCGACGGCCTGAAGAGCTTCCACCGTTGTGTTGTCGGCAGCCAAGCCAGCTGCTCCAAGCAGAATCTCAACCGTCTTGAGCATGGTGAGATAACAGACGAGGGCAGAAAAGGCAGCCCAGCCCTTCTCTTTGCGAGACAAGGAGAAGGCGCAGCCGACGGCAAACAAAACACCGAGGTTTCCAATGATTACCTCGCCGAGACCCTTAAATACCGAGAAGAACGTAAAGAGCGGCGAGGTGGTATACCAGTCCCAGTTAACGCCTAGGGACACAAGGGTCAGTTCGGTCGTAAAAACGCTACCGATACCCAAAAAGAGACCGGAAATGGCAATGAGCGTAATCGGAACGAGCATTGCCTTTCCGAACGATTGAAATTTTTCTTTCATCAATTCCCTCCTCAATGATCCTCTATAAACGACTATCGCGCCCCACGTCCCCACACAGGCGAAACGGAAGACATGTTCGGCAATAGAAACAAGGTGATTGTAGAAAGGGGCGCACAAAATGCGCATCGACATCGCGTAATACGGTTAAATCGACCGACGATTGCAAGTATTTACGAATCCGTAAACGGCAGCAAATAGGCAGCGAACGGCAATCTGAAGCGTAGGACAGTCCTCGCAAGTCGACATTTGCCGGTATTTTAGCTCATATTTATTGAATTGTTTCTCGCCCAAAAGCGCGGAGCATCAACGCGCCCCTAAGCCAACCCCAGCAATATGCCCGCCGAATGCACGGCAAACGCCACGATCCAAGCGACCGCCACCTGGAACGTGAACACCGCCACGGCGTAACGCCCGCCCAGCTCACTCTTAACGGCGCCGATGGCGGCCACGCACGGCGGATACAGCAGCGTAAAGACCAAGAACACGTAGACGGTAAACGGCGAGAACATGGTCGACAACGCCGCGGGCGAAGTTGCGCCCAAAAGCACCGTGAGCGTCGAGATAACGCTCTCCTTGGCGATAAGTCCGGTGACAAGCGCCGTCGAGGCGCGCCAGTCGCCAAAGCCGAGCGGCGCCAGCACTGGCGCGATAATGCTACCGAGCCCCGCCAGCAGGCTCTGCGATTGATCGGCGACCACGTTAAAGCGGATATCGAACGTCTGCAGGAACCAGATCACGACCGTAGCGGCAAAGATAATGGTGAAGGCCTTAGTAATGAAGTCCTTGGCCTTATCCCATGCGAGCATCACCGTCGTCTTGACACTCGGCAGACGATAGTTGGGAAGCTCCATGATAAACGGCACCGGGTCGCCCTTGAACGCCGTGCGGTTGAGTACGAGCGCCGCGATGCAGCCGACCACAATGCCCAACACATAGAGCGAAACCATGGCGGGAACCGTCGCCTTTGGGAAGAACGCACCGCACAGCAGGCCGTAGACCGGCAGTTTGGCCGAACAGCTCATAAACGGCGTGAGCATGACCGTCATCTTACGGTCGTGCTCGGACGGCAGCGTGCGCGTCGACATAATGGCCGGCACGGTGCAGCCAAAGCCGACGAGCATGGGGACGAAGCTGCGGCCCGAAAGGCCAAAACGGCGCAGTACCTTATCCATAACAAAGGCCACGCGCGCCATGTAGCCGGAGTCTTCCAGAATGGAAAGGAACAAGAAGAGCACAACGATGATCGGCAGGAAGGTCAACACGCTGCCCACGCCCGTGAGCACACCGTCAACCGCCAGCGAGCGCACCACGTCGTTGGTGCCAAACGCCTTGAGGCCCGCATCGACCGAAGCAATGATCGCGGTGATGCCCTCCTCCATGAGGCCCTGCAGTGCCGCGCCGATCACGCCAAACGTCAGCCAAAAAACAAGGCCCATGATCACCAGAAACGCTGGAATTGCCGTGTAACGACCCGTCAGGATGCGGTCGATTTTGACAGAGCGCACGTGTTCGCGACTCTCGTGCGGCTTGACGACGCAGCGCCCGCATACGTCGCCGATAAAGCTAAAGCGCATGTCAGCCAGCGCGGACAGGCGGTCGGTGCCGGCCTCGCCCTCCATCTGGGTGATGATGTGCTCGATGGCATCGAGCTCGTTGCCGTCCAGGTGAAGCGCCTCGGTCACCAGCTCATCGCCCTCGACCAGCTTGGTCGCCGCAAAGCGCACCGGGATGTGAGCCGCTGCGGCGTGGTCCTCAATCAGGTTGGCAATGCCATGGATGCAACGATGCAGCGCGCCGCCGTCCGGGCCGTCGGGCGCACAAAAGTCCAAGCGACCGGGGCGCTCGCGGAATCGTGCCACGTGCAGGGCATGCTCCACAAGCTCGCCGATGCCCTCGTTGCGGGCGGCACTAATGGGAACGACCGGCACGCCCAGCAGGCTCTCGAGCAGATTGACGTCCACGGCGCCGCCGTTAGCCGTCACCTCGTCCATCATGTTGAGCGCGATGACCATGGGGCGATCGAGCTCCATGAGCTGCAGCGTCAGATACAAATTGCGCTCGATGTTGGTGGCATCGATGATGTCGATAATCGCATCGGGGTTCTCATCAAGGATGAATTGGCGGCTGACAATCTCTTCGCCCGTGTACGGCGACAGCGAATAGATGCCGGGAAGGTCGGTGACGCTCGCCTCGGGATGGTTGCGAATGGCGCCGTCCTTGCGGTCAACCGTCACACCGGGAAAATTGCCGACATGCTGGTTGGAGCCCGTCAGCTGGTTGAACAGCGTGGTCTTGCCGCAGTTTTGGTTGCCGGCGAGGGCGAAATGCAGCGGCGCGCCCTCGGGCACAGCCGTCTTGGCCGCGCGGGGCGAATACGTGCCCTCGCCCAGTGCCGGGTGTTCCGTCGTGCCGATTGCCGCGTTAACGCGCGGGCCCGTATCCGTGTCGTGGACATCCACGAGCTCAATGCGGGCGGCATCGTCCTTACGCAACGTCAACTCGTAGCCGCGCAGTCGAATCTCGAGCGGGTCGCCCATGGGGGCGTACTTCATCATGGTGACTTCGGTGCCCGGCGTTAGGCCCATGTCCAATATATGTTGTCGGAGTGCCTGGTCATCCGATGTCACCGATGCGACAACGGCGTCCTTTCCGATCTCGAGCGTATCGAGCCTCACGTCCGCGTTCCTCCCCCGGCGCCCACAGGGCGTTGCATACATGTTTACCTTGGCTAACCGTTTGCCACGGCTAACCAATTGCATCCATGCATGATAGCGCGAACGCAGGGCGACGTTCAATTGCCATATTGGTGCAAGGAGGTCGGGTTACTTTGCACCAAAGCAGCCCGGTAGGGGTTTCCGGGATGCAGTTTCCCAAGGAGGCCCTTGCGGAAAGCGCGTCCCACAATTTGAGCTCGAAACGGGATACCGTTTCCCAAACAGGCCTCTTGCGGAAAATGCATCCCGGAATTCCCGCTCGAAACGGGATGCGCTTTCCCAGTCGAGGGCCTATGGGAAACTGCGTCCCACCTTGAAGGGCAAAACTGGGACGCAGTTTCCGGGCCGGGCATCAAAACGAAGTTGCGGTGGAATAGTTCCTGCTTGGGGCTTCAACCAGCAAAAACAAGAACTATTTCACCGCAACTAATGAGGGCTGGGAAAATGCCCGCGCTGGCGACAAAATGTCACCTGCGCGGGCTTGGCGGGCACTCCCAAAGGCACGTTACAGAGACCCACATCGGTTATGGAATGCCGAGCAGCACCGATAAGCGATGCCCTGCCGGCTTACCAAGCAATGAAGCTTGCCTTAGCCTTAGACGATCGGCGCGATGCCGGCAAAGTGCAGATACAGCGAAATGATTGCCACGACAATGACCACTGCCGCGATCAGCTTATCGTGCAGGTGCGGAAGCACCGGCTTACCGCGGCCTCGCTCGCCTGCAATGTAGACGGGGATGGCCGGAGCAAAAAGGATCGTTGTGATCATGACGCCCTGGAGGCCCGTTGACCACACCAAGAACAACGTGTAAATAAAGCCGAGCGTACCGAAGAAGCGCGCCTTACCGACGCTTGGCGCATAAGGCCCATCCAGATGCTCGTTCTTCCATCCGATTACCATGTAATAGGCGGCCGAACAGACATACGGGACCAGAATCGTATTGACCGCACAGCTATAGAAGAACTGATAGGTGCTCGCCGCCACATACGACACAATCAAGAAGAGCTGCGTGATACCCGAGCTCACCAGAACCGTCACCACGGGGGCACCGCGTTCGTTTGTCTTGGCAAACGCCAACGGGAACGACCCCTGACGCGCCGCTTCAAAAGGTGTCTCGGACGCAATGATGACATAGCCGAGCATGGCGCCGACCAGCGACAAGATAACACCAAGGTTGACAATTGCCGCGCCAACCGGACCAATCGCGCGCTCGAGAATTCCAGCCATGGAGGGCGTTGTGAGCTGCGCCATCTCTTCGCGCGGCATAATACCGAGCGACAGCATGGAAATGATCAAATACAGGACAAAGACAGCCGCAAATCCGAGCGCCGTCGAGCGACCGACGTCGCGCACATACTTAGCGCGACCCGAAATGACGACAGCGCCCTCGATGCCCGTGAAGACCCAAACAAGGGCAATCATGGTCGAGACAACCTGTTCGCCAAACCCGGGGCCAGCCGGCTCTCCCCAGAAGTTATCCATGAATATGTCGACGTTGAACTTGCCCAGGAGCACAATACTCAGCACGAAGAGGCCCAGCGGTACCAATTTCGCCAACGTGACGATCGTGTTAATACCCGCGGCCTCCTTAACACCGCGAAGCACAAGAGCGGTAAGGAACCACAAAAACACGCTGGCGCAGACGATGGAAAGCAGATTGTTGCCCGCACCAAACGCAGGGAAGAAATAGCCCAACGCACTAAACAGCAAGAGCGCAAAGCTCACGTTAGAAAGGCACGCGCTGATCCAGTAACCCCAAGCGGAGTTGAAACCAATGTAATCGCCAAAACCAGCCGCGGCGTATGCATAGATGCCACCAGTTAGGTCGGGACGCGCCTGAGACAAGCCGTTGAACACCATCATCAGCGCGAAGACACCAATAAAGCAAATTCCCCACGAGACGATAACCGCGCCGGTATTGGCTCCGCCCGCCGCCATGTCGCCTGCAAGAGAGAAAATGCCGCCGCAAATACTCGCAGTGATGACCATCATGGTCAGTCGAAAGAGATCCAAGCCATTCGGGTCGATAATCTCCTCGTTTTGAGTTTTAGAGGACATAGATGTGCACCTCCTTAATCATGTAACCGCACGGAAGATGGCCCGGACGTCCCGAATCGGGTGCCGGGCCATCTATCAAGCGGTCATAAAGCTATTACAACGACCACATTAGAAGCGCAGTGACAGGCAGGAGAGGCCGCCGTCGACTTTGCGATACTCGGAGGTATCGACAACGAGCGTCTTGTAGCCCAGGTCCTGCACGGCCTTGAGCACGGTCGGATAGCCCTCGGCCACGATGACCGTACCGTTGACCCAGATGCAGTTGGCGCCATAGGCCTCGTCCTCGGGCACGACAATCTTGTTGTACTGGGCAAAGTCGGGCTTATCGATGAACTCACCGGAGACGAGCATGTTGTTGTCCTCGATGTAGTTGACGCCCGTCTTGAGGTGCAGGACCTCCTCCAGCGGAACCTCGGAGCCCTCGAGACCCCAGCCCTCGAGAATCTCGCAGAACTGACGGATGCCCTCTTCGTTGGTGCGAGCGGAGCGGCCGACATAGAAATGGTCGCCGACCATCATGACATCGCCGCCATCGAGCGTACCAGGGGAAACAATGTGCTTTACATGCTCGTCGTCGAAGAAGCGACGGACGACCGGCTCGATCTCGTCCTTCTCGCCATTGCGGCTATCGGCACCGGGGTTGGTAATGATGGCTCCGCAGCGAGTAATGACGGCCGGATCCTCGACGAAGCAGCTGTCGGGATACTGCTCGAGCGCGGGCAGCACGGACACGTCGACGCCGCACTGCTCGAGTGCATGCTCGTAATCGTAGTGCTCCTCGATCGCACGCTCGTAGATGGGCTGGCCAAGCTCGGGGGCACTCGTGATGCCATTGCTCAGGGACTTGCCGGGACGACGGATGATGACGTGGCTGAACTTGGTCATGATGATCCTCCTTGGATCTCCTAGCAGAGAGCGGGCTTTCTTTGCGCCCGCCTTCCTTTCGATGGCTTCATCTTAGGGTGTCTTTGCTTTTTTGTATATTGTATACAATCATGAACGGTAGGTATTCATCGGTGAACGTATTATTGCTTATTCAGGTTACGTAGTACGATTTAGCTGGTCGTTCTATAATTTAACTAGCCTATTCAAGCGAAACGTATTTATTTTTGAAAATATACAGTTAAGGATTATAAGTTTATGGAAACGCTCAGAAGACCCCTGAAGGATCATGTATACGACTATATTTCGAGCCGCATAGACGCTGGCGAGCTTTCGGCCGGCGACCGTGTGAGCGAGCAAGCGATCTGCGATGCCATGGGCGTGTCTCGCACGCCGGTCCGCGAAGCGCTCATCCAGCTCGCAAGCGACGGCTATCTGGACAATCTCCCCCGCCGCGGATTCCGCGTCCGTGGGTTCGATCAGCAAAACGCCGTTGAAGTCTTCGAGATTATGGGGCCGCTCGACGGGCAGGCGGCTTATCTTGCTTGCCCGCACCTAACCGATGATGACATCACGCAGCTCAAGTTCCTCGTCGGCTCTATGGACCTTGCGATCCAAGGCGGTCTCATCCGTAAGTACGACGATATTCAACGAGACTTTCACCTTACGTACTTCAACCGCTGCGGCAACGACCGCCTGCGTGACATGATTTCACAGCTCGAGCGCTGCTTTATTAAGCGCGATTACGAGACTGTTGACCAGGAGACGGCGTGCGAACTGCTCAATAAAGCCAACAACGAACATGCTCATATTCTTGAACTGTTCGAAGCACGGGATGCAGCGGGCGTACGAGATTACGTTCGCGACGTTCATTGGAACACAGAAAACGCCCAGTTCACTGTTTGGTAGGAAGGCGACGAGGGTGGATTTTCGGACGTTCGCCTCACGAGAGTGGATAATCTCCCACTTTTAGTCGAATAGCAGGCCAAAAACGGGAGATTTTCCACCCTCGTGCTGAGCGGCCTAAAAGCCGTGACGGCCTAGGAACCTAAAGGCCAGGCGGATCCAGGGGCGAACCGCAACTTGCTTGTCCTCGTTATCCACCGCAGTGTTGGCGTTGCCGAGCGAAAGGCCGTGGCCACCCTGGTCAAACACGTGCATCTCGCACGCGACGCCCTCCTCGGCCATGCGCTGCGCAAACGGATAGACCTGCGCGATCGGTGCGGTCTTGTCGTCGGACACGCCCCACACAAAGGTCGGCGGCATCTGGCGCGAAACGTGCGTGGTAGGACAGATATCCGCCAGGTGCTCATCGGTCGCCTCTCCGCCCGTCACCATCGACAGATAGTCGTTGAGCAAATCGCGCCCCGTCTTACCGCCGGTCTTGGGCACGCGCAGATCAATGCGCGGATCGCGCGTCTGCAAATCGCGCACATAGGCAAGGTCGAGCAATGGATAGCCCAGCACCACGGCATCGGGACGGATGTCCTCCGGACGTGCCCCGGCAAGCCCCGCAAAAGGACCGCTCTTCCACTGCGTCGCCAGCGAGGCGCAGATCATGCCGCCCGCCGAGAAGCCCACGACGCACACGCGCTTGGGGTCGACATGCCACTCGTCGGCATTCGCACGCACCGTAGCGACCATCTTGGCAAGGTCGGCCTGTGGGTGCGGAAAGCTCACGTCGCCCGTGGCGCTCGTCACATAGTTGAGCACAAAAGCCTGGTAGCCGTGGTCCAAAAATGCAAACGCCACCGGGTCCTGCTCATGCGGAGCGATATGCGTAAACCCGCCTCCACCGCAGATAATCACTGCCGGACGACGGCCATTGGGTTTATCGGGCAGCGGCTCGGCCCCCAAAAACGTAAACGTTGCCGGATATTCCTCGGTCGGCTCCTCGCCCCACAGTGCATGGTTCTCGACAATCATTGGTGCTCCCTTCGCGCAAAACGTGCGCACTGTTTTTCGCCCTCAAGCGTACCCCACTTGAGCCCGCGGCGCAGAAACACCCCCGCGATAAGTTGCCCTTCAACTGATATATCACAAAATCGCAGCTCAGGGCCGTCGTTGAGCAGCGTAAAATAGGGACGCTGACCGTGCCGGGAAACACGTACGAAACGTTTCCGGCAAACCACACGCGTGCGATATGCGCGCTTGATACGTTGGAGGCAACTATGGGTCTGCTCGATTCGCTTAAGTCCTCGTTCACCTCGTCGGGCGAGGCGTCCGTTCCGCCCGCAGCAAGCTTCGCCACCCGCGAAGGCGTCATCTATGCCCCTGTCAACGGCGTGCTCGTCAACCTGGATGAGGTTCCCGACGAGACCATCGCCTCGGGCATGCTCGGCCAGGGCTACGGCATCGAGCCCATTACCGACACCATCTATGCGCCCGCTAACGGCCGCATCGGCGCCACCACCGTCACCAACCACTCCATTGGCATGATTACCGAGGACGGCCTGCGCGTGTTCATCCACGTTGGCCTGGGCACCGTGCAAATGAACGGCAAAGGCTTTGCTCGCTTTGTCGAGATGGGCGACACGGTCAAGGCCGGCCAGCCGCTCATCAGCTTCGACCGCGATGCCATCAAGGCCGCCGGCCACGAGGATATCGTGACCGTCATCATCTCTGAGCTCGATCGCCTCAAGAGCATCGACCACGTGGGCGAGTCCGGCACGCTTATCGGCGGCAATCCGCTCGTCAAGCTGGGCGACCCGCTGCTGGTGGCAAAGACCAAGTAACCAGGCCTCGCGCCGCACAACCAAAAAGCAGCACATCCAAGTGCCCACGACCACCAGGCCGTGGGCACTTTTCGTTTGAAAACCGTCCCGCCAATGCCTTATCCGTATAGCCCAAACGAGCCGAGCTGCTAGAATATCGAACTGTATGGATAACTGTCATTCAACCATCATGGGAGGATACGTGAACCGCACCAAAATCGCGCAGCTCTATGCCGATGCCGAGTCGCTCGGTGGCCAGACCGTCACCGTTGCCGGCTGGGTCAAGTCCGTCCGCGACATGAAGAACTTTGGCTTCGTTACGCTCAACGACGGCAGCTGCTTCCGCGACCTGCAGGTCGTCATGAACCGCGAGGCGCTCGACAACTACGACGAGATCGCTCACCAAAACGTCTCGGCTGCCCTCATCTGCACCGGCACCGTCAAACTGACCCCCGATGCTCCCCAGCCCTTCGAACTCACCGCGACCGAAATCGTGGTCGAGGGCGTCAGCGCCCCGGACTACCCGCTGCAGAAGAAGCGCGCCACCGTCGAGTTCCTGCGCACCCAGCAGCACCTGCGCCCGCGCACCAATCTGTTCCGCGCTGTATTCCGCATCCGCTCCGTCGCGGCTGCCGCCATCCACCGCTTCTTCCAGGAGCAGGGCTTTGTCTACGTCAACACCCCCATCATCACCACGAGTGACTGCGAGGGCGCCGGCGAGATGTTCCGCGTAACCACGCTCGACCCCAAAAACCCGCCCCTCACCGAGTCCGGCGAGGTCGACTGGAGCCAGGACTTCTTTGGCAAGCACGCAAGCCTTACCGTATCCGGCCAGCTCAACGCCGAGAACTTCGCCATGGCCTTTGGCGATGTGTACACCTTTGGCCCCACCTTCCGCGCCGAGAACTCCAACACCACGCGCCACGCCGCCGAGTTTTGGATGATCGAGCCCGAGATGGCCTTCGCCGACCTCAACGACTACATGGATAACGCCGAGGCCATGCTCAAGTACGTCCTCAAGGACGTCATGGCAACCTGCCCCGACGAGCTCAACATGCTCAACAAGTTTGTGGACAAGGGTCTCATCGAGCGCCTGAACCACGTGGCAAACTCCGACTTTGCCCGCATCACCTACACCGAGGCCGTCGAGATCTTGGAACAAGCTGTCGCCGCCGGCCACAAGTTTGACTATCCCGTCAGCTGGGGTATCGACCTGCAGACCGAGCACGAGCGCTTCCTGACCGAGGAGCACTTTAAGCGCCCGACCTTCGTGACCGACTACCCGGCCGAGATCAAAGCCTTCTACATGCGCATGAACGACGATGGCAAGACCGTCGCCGCCGCTGACTGCCTGGTGCCGGGCATTGGCGAGATCATCGGTGGCTCCCAGCGCGAGGAGCGCCTGGACCTGCTCGAGGGTCGTATTAAGGACCTGGGCATGGCCCCCGAGCAGTACAAGTACTATCTGGACCTGCGCCGCTATGGCTCCTGCAAGCATGCTGGCTACGGCCTGGGCTTCGAGCGCCTGGTCATGTACCTGACGGGCGTGGGCAACATCCGCGACGTCGTGCCGCACCCCCGTACCGTGGGCAACGCCGACTTCTAATCGCCACAGCGCCACGAAACGCGCTGCAGCACATCACGCCAGCGCCTCTCGGCCCAGCCGGGGGGCGCTTTTTCAACAGTATCCGTCAAGCTTTTGGCAAGCTTTTGGTCAGTTGGGCAGGGCTGTTGAAAACTCGACCTGCCGCTTGCCGACGACTACCGACCGTCCAGGGCGCCCTGTGCCCCCAGACAAGCCCCACGTCCTAGGCTCCGTACCGTCGCCACCCAAATACGGAAAGGACGTGGGCGCCATGACCGAAACCGCTGTTGAAACCTATGAGACCACGACCAGGGGCGCCGCCTCGATGGCGGCCTATCGCGCCGTGCGTATCCTGCAGCTTTTAAGCGAGAACACCGGTGAGGACAAGGCCATGCTTTCCGATGAGCTGGTCCGCCGTCTCGCCCATCCCGACGACCCCGCGCGCATGCCTATCTCGGCAGCGCGGCGCAGTATCTACACGGCAATCTCCGCACTTCGCCATGCCGGATACGAAATTGAATACAAGCGCGGCGTGGGGTATCGGCTCCTGACCCGCCCGCTCACCGATGAAGAGATCATCCGGCTCCACGGCATGGTCATGCGCAACCGTTCCACACCCATCGCCATTCGAAAGAGCATGGCGCAACACTTGGTCGCCATGGCGAGTGCCGACGTTCGCGGCTACCTCGATACGCCCGAACCCGCTCCAAGCACAGGCAGCAAGGCCGCCAAGGCAACACGCACGTCCATCAAGCGAATCGACACCTGCGAGCTCATCGAACAAGCAATCGACCACGGAGCCACGGTGAGCTTTGATATCTCGAGCGTCACAGCACGAGGCGAAACCGAAGCAGCACGGATGACACTCCGCCCCTTTGCCATCAAGCAGCGAGACGGTATTTCGTATTTGCTGGGAACGGTCTATGATGCCCGCGGCGCCGACGACACGCTGCGCACCGTCGAGATCGGCCGCATGAGAAACGTCAGCACGCGCCTGCTCAACGGCAAGAAGCTCTTTGCCGCCCTGGACGGGGACGACGACTCGGCCACTGCCGCATAAGGCCCGCTGCCGTCCATCGACCACTCGCGCCGCCCATCCGGTTCCGTATTAAAAAAACTCGCAAGGCTGTTGTAAAAATGGACATCAGCGCTACTATAGTCCCACTTGCACTTTTTCTCAGTGCAGTGTTTCCAGCCATTTTTATACTGGGGGTAATGATATGAAGGACATCACCATCAGCCGTAGGAGCCTTCTGGTCTCCGCCGGCCTGCTCGCGCTCGCTCCGCTCGCCGGATGCGGCGGCAACTCTGGTTCCGGCTCCGCTGCCGCCGGTTCCGACTACACCATCGGCGTTCTGCAGCTCACCGAGCACTCCGCACTCGATGCCGCCAACGACGGCTTTGTCAAGGCCATCAAGGAGAGCGGTCTCAAGGTCAAGATCGACCAGAAGAACGCCCAGAACGACCAGTCCACGTGTAAGTCCATTGCCGACAAGTTTGTTGGCGACGGCGTCGACCTGATCTATGCCATCGCTACGCCCGCCGCGCAGGCTGCCGCCGGCGCCACCGCCGATATCCCCATCGTGGGCTGCGCCATCACCGACTATGCCGCCTCCGGCCTGGTCCAGGACAACGACAAGCCCGGCACCAACGTCACCGGCGCTTCCGACCTCACCCCGGTCGCCGAGCAGCTCGAGATGATGCAGAAGGTCTTGCCCGACGTTAAGAAGGTCGGCCTGCTCTACTGCACCGCCGAGTCCAACTCCGACGTCCAGATCAAGGCCGCCAAGAAGGAGCTCGACAAGCTGGGCCTGGAGTACACCGACTTCACCGTCTCGAGCTCCAACGAGATCCAGTCCGTCGTCGAGTCTGCCGTGGGCAAGGTCGACGCGCTGTACTCCCCCACCGACAACACCATCGCTGCGGGCGCCTCGCAGGTGGGCCAGATCTGCAAGGAGAACAAGCTTCCCTTCGTGACCGGCGAGGAGGGCATGTGCATGGCCGGCGGCCTGTTCACCCTCTCCATCAACTACGAGGACCTGGGCTACGCTGCGGGCGAGATGGCCGTCAAGATTCTGAAGGGCGAAGCTAAGCCCGAGGACATGGCTATTAAGCACCTCTCGAGCAAGGACCTGGTCGTCGTCAAGAACGACGAGATGGCCGAGGCTCTGGGTATCGGCCTTTCCGCTCTGGACGAGTAGCGCCGTGCGCGGCGATGCGTCTGGAGCCTGTGCTCGCGCTACAGCCGTGTTATCCAATATCTGAGCCACAGGGGCGGACGTCAAAGATCGGCGTCCGCCCTGCTTGTTTCAGGTAAAACAAAACGTCTGTCCGCAACTCTTTTATATATCGTTACCGCTATTATGGTGAATCACGTGTCCACCCTATCCTAGGAGGTATGAAGCATGCTCATTGCATTGCAGGGCGCCGTTTCGCAGGGCGTCCTCTGGGGCATCATGGTGCTTGGCGTGTTTATCACGTTCCGCCTGCTCGACATCCCCGATATGACCTGCGACGGCAGCTTTGCCCTCGGCGGCTGTGTCTGCGCCGTGCTCATCGTCAATAACAATGTCGACCCGCTGCTCGCCGTGCTTGCCGGCATGTGCGCCGGTGCCATCGCAGGCGCCGTCACGGGTATTCTGACCACCGTCTTTGAGATCCCCGCGATCCTCGCCGGAATCCTTACCCAGATTAGTCTGTGGTCTATCAACCTGCGCATCATGGGCAAGTCCAACACGCCCATTCTTGCCAAGGGCACTATCTTCTCGTCCGTCAGCAACATGACGGGCCTGCCGCAGTCCACCGTTGCCATCATCTTGGGCATCATTTTGGCAGTGGCCATCGTTGCCATCCTGTACTGGTTCTTTGGCACCGAGATCGGCTCCGCGCTGCGTGCCACCGGCAACAACGAATACATGATCCGCGCCCTGGGCGTTAACACCAACACCACCAAGATGATCGCCCTCGTGCTCTCCAACGCCCTCATCGGCCTTGCCGGCGCGCTCATCTGCCAGAGCCAGAAGTATGCCGACATTGGCATGGGCACCGGCGCCATCGTCATCGGCCTTGCCGCTATCGTCATCGGCGAGGTGCTCGGCCGCCTGTTGCCCGGCGGTCTGACGCAGTTTGGTGTCCGTTTGGCCTCTGCCGTCTTTGGCTCCGTGGTCTACTTCCTCATCCGCGCCATCGTGCTGCAGCTGGGCATGGATGCCAACGACATGAAGCTGCTCTCCGCCGTGATCGTCGCCGTGGCCCTGTGCGTACCCGTGGTTTGGGAGCGCTACAAGCTCCGCAGCTCCTATACGAAGGGAGATGAGGCAGATGCTTAAGCTCTCGCACGTCAAGAAGACCTTTAACAAGGGCACCGTCACCGAGAAGCGCGCCCTCACCGGCGTCGATCTCACCCTCAACGACGGCGACTTTGTAACGGTGATTGGCGGCAACGGCGCCGGCAAGTCCACCCTACTCAACATGATCGCCGGCGTGTACCCGCTCGATTCGGGCGTTATTGAGCTCGACGGCAACGACATCTCGCGCCTGAGCGAGTCGCAGCGCGCCAAGTATCTGGGCCGCGTGTTCCAGGACCCCATGCGCGGCACCGCAGCCGACATGCAGATTGCCGAGAACCTGGCACTCGCCAAGCGTCGCGGCCAGCGCCGCGGTCTTTCGTGGGGCGTCACCAAGGCCGAGAAGGACGAGTACGTTGAGTTGCTCAAGCGCCTGGACCTCGGTCTGGACACGCGCCTCAACGCCAAGGTCGGCCTGCTCTCGGGTGGCCAACGCCAGGCACTCACCCTGCTCATGGCCACGCTCACCAAGCCGCGCCTGCTGCTGCTCGACGAGCATACCGCGGCCCTCGACCCCAAGACGGCCTCCAAGGTGCTCAACCTCACCGAGGAAATCGTCGACGAGAACCACCTGACCACGCTCATGGTCACGCATAACATGAACGACGCCATCCGTCTGGGCAATCGCCTGATCATGATGCACGAGGGTCACGTGATCTACGACGTGGCCGGCGACGAGAAGAAGTCGCTCACCGTCGCCGACCTGCTCCAGAAATTCGAGGAGGTCTCGGGCGGCGAACTCGCCAACGACCGCATGCTGCTAAGCTAACACCTTGGAAAACCACCACAAAGGGGACAGGCACCTTTGTGGTGGTTTTCGTTAACCCTTATATCGAGCGCAGAAGCCCGTCCGATGTGATCGGACGGGCTTTTTGGTGGGTATCATGGTTGGACGATCAATAGGAGGTTTTCCCTACATGGAATTGTTTGAGCCGATTCTTCATTTCTTTGCGCAACGATGGGTCCACAACATCATCTGGGCCGGCATCCTGGCCATCGGTACCGCCGTTGCCGCCAAGATTGCATCCAAAACCCTACACCACCTGCTCAACCGCGACGATAACCCACTTCCAGCATCGAGCATCTTCATCAACATCGCGCGCGCCGTCATCTGGATGATCGGCGGCAGCTTTATCCTCGACAACTGCTTTGGCATTAACGCAAACGCGCTCGTCGCCGCTCTTGGCGTCGGCGGTATCGCCATCTCGCTCGGTTTTCAGGACACGCTTTCGAACCTCATCGGCGGCATGCAGGTGACGTTTATGGGCATCATCAAGCCCGGCGACAATATCGAGGTCGGCGGCGTGTCGGGCGTGGTCCAGGACATCACCTGGCGCCACACGACTATCGAGGACTCCTGTGGGCAGACCATCATCGTCCCCAACTCCAACATCTCCAAGAACACGCTCGTGCATCTCATGCCCTTTGGGCGCGTGGCCGTACCCGTCGCGGTGAAGGACACGTCCAAGTGGGCCTCGCTGGACGCGCTGGCAGACGAACTCACGAGCGCCACCAAAACGGCTGTCTCGCCCATCTCGGGCTTTGACAAGGAACCGTATGTGCTCTTTAGCGAGATCGGCGACTTTGGCATCAAGGGCAAAATCATCTTTATCGTCAGCGACGACAGCACCACCTTTACGGCAGCCGACGCCTGTATCCGCGCCATCGCCCCCATCATCGCCTAAAACCACCACAAAGGGGACAGGCACCTTTGTGGTGGTTTTGCATCGTGGTACCATGGTTCATATCGTTGTTTAAACGACTAAGGGAGCAAAACCATGGAAGAGGCTTATCGTCAAGCACGCAAGCGCGGCGAGCAGGGACGCCGTCGCGCCATCAGCCAAAGTGAGCATCCGTATCTCACGGACCTCGATAGCCTCGTTGCCCAGCTTCCCTGTGGCCAACGCGAGAGCATCGGTCTGAGGGACATTCCGCTCGAGATGGTCGTGGGCACGGTCACCAAGGGCCGTCAGTCCGCCTTTGCGTGCAATTTTATGCCGCTGCTGCCGTTTAATACCGAGTTCGCCCGCAAGTGGTCCAACCTCTACGACATCCAGGTGACCGAGGGCTATCGCGACCCCATCATCGTCACCGAGTTCATGCATCGGTTTTACGTCCAAGAGGGCAATAAGCGCGTCAGTGTCCTCAAATTCCTGGACGCCCCGACGGTTTCGGCCAGGGTTACCCGCCTTTACCCCGGAAAATGGGATTCCGTTGAAAACCATCTGTACGGCGAATTCTGCGCGTTTTGGTACGTCTGTCCCCTCTACGAGATCGAGTTCTCGCGCGAGGGCAGCTACGAGACGCTCGCCAAGATGCTCGGCCAGAATCTGACCGACAAATGGCCGCAAAAGAAGGTCGACTACCTGCGCCACACTTTCTTACTCTTTAAGCGCGCCTACCTGCGCGCGGGTGGCGACCACCTGGACATAACGCCCGCCGACGCCATGCTTGTCTACCTCAACGTATACAACCAGGACCGCCTGCTGGACACGCCAACGGACATCGTCGTTAAACGTCTGTGCAAGATTTGGCGCGAGCTGGTCATTGCCGGTAAAAGCGACGAGGAGAAGGTCGATCTTGTCGAGGCGCCGAGCATCGATGAGGAAGAGGCGCCCGCCAAGTCCACCTCCGGCGTGCTCAACTTCTTTATGGGCAAGACTGTCTACTCTGAGGCCAACCCCCTGCGCGTCGCCTTTATTCACGAATATCCCTGCGCCACATCGAGCTGGGACAGTCTGCACGACCAGGGGCGCCAGTATCTTGACGAGCACTTTGGCGGCATCGTGCGCACCGAGGCGTTCGAGGACTGTCACGATCCGGACGCGTTCTACGCTGCGGTAGAGACGGCCGCCAAGCACGGAGACAAGGTAATCTTCTCGACTTCGCACCGCCTGATGGAATACACGCTCAGGGCTGCCGTCGAGTATCCCCAGGTACGGTTCCTCAATTGCTCCATCGGCCTGCCCCATCAAAGCGTCCGCTCATACTTTGGAAAGATGTACGAGGCAAAATTCCTGCTGGGCGCCCTTGCAGCAAGCATGGCGGACAACCATCGTATCGGCTACCACGCGTCGGTCTTCGCATCGGGCGCACTGAGCGAGATCAACGCCTTTGCCATCGGCGCCTCGCTGCTCGACCCGCGTGCGCAGGTAATCCTCACCTGGGGAGATGTGCCGGCCGGCGGCCTTGCCGAAGCCATGTGCCGCGAAGGCGTGAGCGTCATGACCGGTGCCGACATGTCAAAATCGCTGGAGGACCCCACGGCTTACGGACTCCACCGCTTGGTCGACGGCGAGGTCGCTGGCATCGCCATGCCCGTATGGAACTGGGGGCGTTACTACGAACTCATCGTGCGAAGCCTGCTGCACGGCACGTGGGACGAGACGAGCGACGACAGCCAAGTGCGCGCCGTCAACTACTGGTACGGCATGAGCTCGGGCGTCATCGATATCCGTTATGCCCCGGGCCTGCCCTATCAGACGCGTAAGCTGGTGCAGCTCCTCCGCAACGGCATCGTCGAGGGTTCCATCAACCCCTTTGGCGGCGAGCTCCACAGCCAGGCCGGCGTGGTGCAGATCGAGGGCTTTCCCCCACTGCCGAGCACGCAGATTGTCGAGATGAACTGGCTGGCAGACAACGTGGTGGGCACCATTCCGCAGCTCGACGATAAGCCGGGAGTCACCGCCCTATGAAGATCCTTGCCATAGCCGATACCGAGGAGCGATGCCTTTGGGAGTGTTTTCGCAAGGAGCGCTTTGAAGGTATCAACCTGATTTTGTCCGCCGGCGACCTGGACCCAGATTATCTTGAGTTTTTGGTCACGGTCATCAACAAGCCGCTCATCTACGTGCGCGGCAACCACGACGACCGCTATGCGCGCCGTGCGCCGGGCGGGTGCATTTGTGTAGAAGACACCGTGTACACGTACCGAGGCATTCGCATCGCGGGCCTTGGCGGATCCATGCGTTACCGCGACGGCGCCAACATGTACACCGAGCGCGAGATGGCCAAACGTGTGCACAGGCTGTCGCGTAAGGTCAGGATGGTCGGCGGCTGCGACATTCTACTGACCCATGCCCCCGTTGCCGGCATGGGCGATCTGGACGATCTGCCGCACCGAGGATTTGAATGCTTTAACACGGCGCTTGAGTCCTGGGGGGCCGACTACATGGTGCATGGGCATGTACATCAGAGCTACGGTCCCGACTTTCAGCGCGAACGTCAGCACGCATGCGGGACGACGATCATCAACGCCTGCGGCTACACGCAGTTTGAACTGGACGAGGTGCGCTATCCCATCCGAGGCTGGCAGGCCGCTTGGCTCAACTCGCAAACCATGCGCCGCGAACTCAAGCGCCACGAGGACATCGAGTCTTCAACCGCCAGAACCCCCTGGTAACCACCACAAAGGGGACAGGCACCTTTGTGGCGGTTTTGGCCCGAGATAGCAAGAAACCCGGTCCTGCACGAGGCAGAACCGGGTTTCTTTAGCAATGCTTGCTTTGCTCAGGCAGTAACTAACAGTTACTCAGCCAGGAAGTCACGCTGGACAGCGGGATCGACCTTGACGCCAGGGCCCATGGTGGAAGACACGGAGATGGACTTGACGTACTTGCCCTTAGCAGAAGAGGGCTTGACGCGCAGGATCTCGGTGTACAGGGCAGCGTAGTTCTCGACGAGCTGCTGCTCAGAGAAGGACTTCTTGCCCAGGGGCACGTGGCAGATGCCGTAACGGTCGGCGCGGTACTCAACGCGGCCAGCCTTGAGCTCGGAGACCATCTTGGCGACGTCCATGGTCACGGTGCCGAGCTTGGGGTTCGGCATGAGACCACGGGGGCCAAGGATCTTACCGATGCGGCCAACCTTGGCCATCATGTTCGGCGTAGCGATAGCGGCGTCGAAGTTGATCTCGCCCTTCTGGATCTGGGCGACGAGCTCGTCGGAACCGATGATGTCGGCACCAGCGGCCTCGGCCTCGCGGGCCTTCTCGCCCTCGGCGAAGACGGCAACACGAACGGTCTTGCCGGTGCCGTGGGGCAGGGAGATGGAACCACGGATGTTCTGGTCGGCCTTACGAGTATCGATGCCCAGACGGAAGTGGGCCTCGACGGTCTCGTCGAACTTGGCGGTGTCGAGCTCCTTGATGAGCTTGGCAGCCTGAAGGGGGGTGTAGAGCGTGGCGCGGTCGATCTTCTCGGCAGCGGCCTTATAGCTCTTACCATGCTTAGCCATGTGCATTACCTCCTGTGGTTAAACGGGCGCGAGCCCTCCCACATCGTATCGTGTGCCCTATTGCACACATATAACGGGCGCCCCGGTCGGAGCACACGTCATTACCTAAAGAAATCGCTACTCAGCGATGGTGACACCCATGGAACGGGCGGTACCGGCGATGATCTTCTTGGCGGCGTCAATGTCGTTGGCATTGAGGTCCGGCATCTTGATCTCGGCGATCTTGGTGAGCTGCTCCTGGGAGAGCTGACCGACCTTGTCAGCCTGGGGCTTAGCGGAACCAGACTTGAGGTTCAGCTCCTTCTTGATGAGGTGAGCCGCCGGCGGGGTCTTGGTGATGAAGGAGAAGGACTTATCCTCGTAGACAGAGATCTCAACGGGGATGATGTCACCCTTCTTGTCCTGCGTCTCGGCGTTAAAGGCCTGGCAGAACTGCATGATGTTCACGCCAGCAGCGCCCAGGGCGGGGCCGACGGGAGGAGCGGGGTTAGCTGCACCAGCAGGAATCTGGAGCTTAATGACGTTGGCAACCTTCTTCTCAGCCATGGTCATTCCTTTCGAATCACGAGTGTGAAGTACTTGCTATATCGTAAGCACGCACGTGTTAGAAGCACTTCTGAGATGAGCAGTCACAGAAGAAGCACGCTCGCGCGAACGGACGAAAACTTAAGCGATGACAGCGACCTGGTTAAAGTCGAGCTCGACCGGCGTCTCACGGCCAAAGATCATCAGCGTGACCTTGAGCTTGCCAGCCTCGGTGTTAACCTCGGAGACCTTGCCATCAAAGTCGGTAAGCGGGCCATCAGTGACGCGGACGGAAGTACCGACCTGGATATCAACCGAGGTGCGCTTGGGCGAATCGCCCTTACCGGGACGACGAGTCATCTTGTTGTACTCGTCGCGGGAAAGCGGAGCGGGCTTGCCGTTGCCGCCCAGGAAACCGGTGACGCCGGGCGTGTTGCGAACGCACGTCCAGGCATCGTCATCCATCTCCATGCGGACCAGGACATAACCCGGGAAGATCTTAGAATCCTTGGTCTCGCGCTTGCCACCCTCTTTAATCTCGGTGACGCGCTCCATAGGAATCTCGATATCAAAGATACGATCCTGCATGCCCATGGTCTCGATACGATGCTCGAGATCGGACTTAACGCGGTTCTCGTATCCGGAGTAAGTGTGAACGACGTACCAACGCTTAGACATGGTTTAGCCCCTCAATCCAGAGAACAGAGCAAGAGCCTCGCCAAAGCCAGCATCGAGCAGAGCGATGACGACGCCGACGACGATCAGAGAAGCGCAAACGACGACCGAGTAGTTCACGAGCTCCTTCTTATCGGGCCACGTGACACGCCTCATCTCGGACCTGACCGAAGCGAAATACTTCTTGGTGCGGGCGAAGAAACCGGGCTTCTCGTTCTTCTTGGACTTCGCAGTCTTCTCGCTCTTCTTGGCAACGGCCTTCTTGGCCTCAACCTTGGAGTTGGCGGCAGCGTTGTTGGCGGATGCCGGCTGCTGAGCCTTCTTCTTGTTCTTCTTGTTGGCCATTTGGGTTACCTCCGCGCAATGCGCTTATACATGAGTAAACCGTAAGCCCCCAAGTGGGAGCTTACGGAATAATGACTGGCACGCCAGGAAGGACTCGAACCCTCAACACTCGGTTTTGGAGACCGATGCTCTACCAATTGAACTACTGGCGTATGTGACTAGAGACTAGCGAGTCTCTTTGTGCAGCGTGTGGTGACGGCACCAGGGGCAATACTTCTTGATCTCCATACGATCAGGCATGTTCGCCTTGTTCTTGGTGGTCGTATAGTTGCGGCGCTTGCACTCAGTGCACGCAAGAGTAACTAGAGTACGCATGTATCCTGAACCTTTCATTTCCGCCCCGTACGGGCACGAGTTGGTACTTTATCAGCTCTACATAAGTGCTGTCAACGAAAACCTCGAGTCAATTGGTTCTCGGTGGATCCATTCATATTTGGAACACATCAATGAAGCCAGCGAGAGCTAATCAACGGTGCACCCAGGACCGTCATCGATCCTCTCGGCACCAGCAATGGCTCGATATCCATTGCAGAAAAGAACCCGGCACCCAAATAAGTGCCGGGTTCTCTAAGTCAGCTATATCAGAGAGCTAATTTACTCAATGATCGTGGAGACGATGCCCGAACCGACGGTGTGGCCACCCTCGCGGATAGCGAAGCGCAGGCCCTCCTCCATGGCGATCGGGTGAATGAGGTCGCCCTCGATGGTGATGTGGTCACCAGGCATAGCCATCTCGGTGCCCTCGGGGAGCTTGACCGTACCGGTAACATCGGTGGTACGGAAGTAGAACTGAGGACGATAACCATCGAAGAACGGGGTGTGACGGCCGCCCTCCTCCTTGGTCAGAACGTAGATCTCGCCGGTGAACTTGGTGTGCGGGGTAACCGAACCGGGCTTGCAGAGAACCTGGCCGCGCTCGATGTCCTCGCGCTTGATGCCGCGAAGCAGCAGACCGACGTTGTCGCCAGCCTCGCAGAAGTCCATGGACTTACGGAACATCTCGATACCGGTGCAGACGGTGTTCTGGGTATCCTTGATGCCGACGATCTCGACGGGCTCGTTGAGCTTGAGCTCACCGCGCTCGACACGGCCGGTAGCAACGGTACCACGGCCGGAGATGGTCATAACGTCCTCAACGGCCATCAGGAAGGGGAGGTCGTTGTCACGGGCGGGCGTCGGGATGTACTCGTCGACGGCGTTCATGAGCTCGCGGATGGCGTCCATCCACTTCTCCTCGCCGTTGAGGGCGCCGAGAGCGGAACCACGGATGACGGGGATGTCGTCGCCGGGGAAATCGTACTCGGAGAGGAGCTCACGGGTCTCCATCTCGACGAGGTCGATGAGCTCGTCATCGTCGACCATGTCGCACTTGTTCAGGAAGACGACGATGTAGGGAACGCCGACCTGACGGGCGAGCAGGATGTGCTCGCGGGTCTGAGCCATGGGGCCGTCGGTAGCGGCGATGACCAGGATAGCGCCGTCCATCTGGGCAGCACCGGAGATCATGTTCTTGACGTAGTCAGCGTGGCCCGGGCAGTCGACGTGAGCGTAGTGACGATTAGCGGTCTCGTACTCAACGTGGGCAACGGAGATCGTAATGCCGCGCTCGCGCTCCTCGGGAGCCTTGTCGATGTTCTCGAACGCAGTGAAGTCAGCCTTGCAGCCCTCGGTCTCGGAGAGAACCTTGGTGATGGCAGCGGTCAGCGTGGTCTTGCCGTGGTCGACGTGACCAATGGTGCCGATGTTAACATGCGGCTTAGTGCGCTCAAACTTCTCTTTGGCCATAAAGCCCTCCTCTTAACAGGTCGTCCCCGGACGGGACTTTGCCTTTATACCATAGTGGCCTCTCAACATACTATTGAGAAGCCACCGTGTTACCTATGGTAGCGGTGACTGGATTCGAACCAGTGACGCCACGGGTATGAACCGTGTGCTCTAACCAACTGAGCTACACCGCCGGATGGAGCCTGCAACCAGACTTGAACTGGTGACCTCTTCGTTACCAACGAAGTGCTCTACCGACTGAGCTATACAGGCACTTGACGGGTGGGAGCTATAGGATTCGAACCTATGTAGGCAGAGCCAACGGGTTTACAGCCCGTCCCCATTAACCACTCGGGCAAACTCCCAATCGTTCAAGTATCCGCAGGTCCTTTGGTCTTTTGGACCGCCGCCCCCGCGAACGAAGAAGATAA
This sequence comes from uncultured Collinsella sp., assembly GCA_934655965.1. Taxonomy (GTDB): domain Bacteria; phylum Actinomycetota; class Coriobacteriia; order Coriobacteriales; family Coriobacteriaceae; genus Collinsella. Next base: position 1,103 of record CAKUHK010000017.1, on the reverse strand, counting down.
TACGATGCCACCTTGGGGGCTGTCAACGAAAACCTCTAGATACACGGTGCCGGGCGTATCTATATACCTGTGACCTGCGGTTTTGCTGAGTTTGGATATGAAGAGCGGTGGATTTGCATGTCGTGGTGACATTTCCCGAGGGAACACTTTGGCGTAGTGGAGTACGTCTTCTGAATCGAACTTCGATATCTACTCATTTGCACCTATATATAGGTCAAGATCGAACTTTCCCGTCAAACTCGAGCGTGGATAATCTCCCACTTTTGGCCTGATTTTGCAGCCAAAGTGGGAGATTATCCACGCTCATTCTCCAGGTGGGAGATTTTCCACCTTCGCGTGTCCGAATATCCACGCTCATGCAGGGCAGTCAGACGTCTCGCCGCTTCCGTCTTATTCTGTAACAGTAAGAGGCTGAATATTGGTCCAGGTGTTACAGATCGAGATAGTTCGCCGCCGAACTCTCTCTAGATCTAAATCTGTAACAGTAAGAACGGTTTTCCTCACCTACCTGTTACAGATCGAGACAAACTGGGGAACGAGACGAACACCGGGCCCGACAACTCGCCAAAACAAGAAACGGGCCCTGTTCCACGAGGGAACAGAGCCCGAACTCCCATGGAGCCAGTGACAGGAAGTCCGCGCATTCGCTTCACGAATCCGCTCCGGCTTCGGCTGCCTGCCGGCATCCTCGCCCGCTCGCTACGAACGCTCCGCGTTCGCTTAACGCTCGCGCCCTTGCGGGTTCGATCCCGGCACATACAAGAAACGGGCCCTGTCCCATATAGAGACAGAGCCCGAAACTCTCATGGAGCCAGTGACAGGAATCGAACCCGCAACCCACTGATTACAAATCAGTTGCGCTACCGTTGCGCCACACTGGCACACTTGACGCTTTCGCGCGAAGCCAGTTAAGAATAATGGAATTGAGAACGAGGCGCAACAGGCCTGCACAGCGTTATGCAAATATGCAAAATCCAGCAGCGATCTGGCGCCAAACCCGTTCATTTCAGCCAGTTCGTCCTCAATATCAGAACCACCCTTAAAAAGGGTGGTTTGCTCTTAGGGTATAACCCACGGGCCCCGGGCTCGCGTCTAAAGGCGCG
>CAKUHK010000016.1:0-33937 GCA_934655965.1 uncultured Collinsella sp. | reverse complement strand
CGTATACAATGGTGCGCGTCCTTTTACGCCAACACCGGGAGTAGACATGCTGCTCGCTATCGATATGGGAAACACGCAGACGGCCATGGGCCTGTTTGACGGAGACGAGCTGGTGCAGTCGTGGCGCATGCCCACCGACCGCTCCTATACCGCCGACGAGATTCACGTGCGCCTGATGGGCTTCTTCAAGATGTACGACCTCTCGCTGGATACGGTCGACGCGATCGCCTTTGCCGGCGTGGTGCCGCAGCTCTCGCGCGAGTGGCACGCCGTGGCCGACCGCATCGCGGCGGACGCCATCGTCATCGGCCCGCAGACGGCCGCCGTGACCAAGCTGCGCGCGGCACGCCCCCAGGCCGTGGGCGCCGACCGTGTCGCCAACGCCGTCGCGGCCGAGACCTTCTACGGCGCGCCGGCGATCGTGGTGGACTTTGGCACCGCGACCAATATCGACGTCATCGACGAGGACGGTTACTACATTGGCGGAGCGATCGCGCCGGGCATCCGTATCTCCATGGATGCGCTTGCCGCCCGCGCCGCAAAGCTCGCCAGCGTTCCGCTCGAGGCGCCCGAGCACGCCATCGGCCGCGATACCGAGGAGTGCATCAAGGTGGGCGCCGTGACGGGCGCCGCCGCCATGGCCGAGGGCTTGGTCGCGCGTATGAAGCGCGAGCTGGGGCACGAGGACGCCACCGTCATCGCCACAGGCGGTCTCGCCAGCATCGTCGCCGGTTCGACCGACGCCTTCGACGTGGTCGACGGCCAGCTCACCATCAAAGGCATCTGCGAAATCTACCGCCGCATGCAGGAGCAGGGGTAGAGCCGGGGCCGAGCGCAGACGCGGCCCAACAAGCATCCGCCAATCCTATTCCTCAAAACTGAATTATTTTCAATTTTGAGGAATAGCCCCTGTACGCTACGCCTCGCCGGCCAGCCATCTCGCCAGGTCCACAATCTGCACTCCATCGCGATCCGTTGTCTCGTGATGCGTGCGGGCGAGAATCATCTTGGGGTACGCATCGCCGATGCTCAAGAGCGGCGAAATCTCCCGTTCAAACGTCTTATCCGAGCTGATGTCATCGCTCACCTGAATGTAGAGCTTCTCACTTCGCTTGATCGCTACAAAATCAATTTCCTTTTTGTAGAGCACGCCGACGTACACCTCGTATCCGCGGCGCAGCAGCTCAATAGCCACCATGTTCTCGTACACACGACCCCAATCCATGTCGCGTGTTCCAAGCAGGGCGTATTTAAATGCGTGGTCCGCCAGGTAATACTTCTCTCCGCTCTTAAGGTATTTCTTGCCGCGAATGTCGTACCGGCGCACCTTATAGAAGGCGAACGCATCGCACAGGTATCCCATATACGTGCCGACCGTCTTGTTCGTAATCTTCAGCCCGTCCGCATTCAAAACATCCGTGATGTTGCGGGCCGACGTAATGTTGGAGACATTGTCCATCATGTAATCGGCAATGCGCAGCAGCGCCGATTCGTTTCTCACGCTATGCCGCTGAACGATATCTCTCACAATGAGGGTCTTAAAGACATTGGAGAGATATTGATAGCGCTGCTCCTGCAACGGATAAGGGTAGGAGCCGGACATGCCGCCGGTCCTCGCGTACTCATCGAAGTCGCGGTCGACCTCGCCCCCATCGCTGTAAGAACGATACTCCTCAAACGAGAACGGGAACACCTCGATCTCGAACGTGCGCCCCGTAAAGAGCGTCGACAGATCGCTCGACAGTAAAAAGGCGTTCGATCCGGTAATGAAAATGTCGTACTGCTCGGATGCATGAAGGCTGTTGATCGCTCGCTCAAAGCCGTCGCACATCTGAACCTCGTCGATAAGCAGGAAGTTTTGCTTGCCAGGTGCCCGATGCTCTTTTACGTAGGCGAGCAGCGCATGGTATTCGAGCAGCTCCTCGAACTCATCGAGGTTGTAATTGATATGGATGGCATTTGAATCGGGCAGGTTGGCCTCTACGTAGTCGCGAAGGGCTTCGAGCAATTTCGATTTTCCACTACGGCGAATGCCCGTGATGACCTTGATATCCGGCACGCCAATAAGACTCGTCAACGTGCCCATATACGAAGTTCTATTGATAAGTTTCATCGGCATCCTCCCTGCGATCTTTCGCTCTATTCCTCAAAATTAAAAAATTTTTAGTTTTGAGGAATAGCATCTGCAACGAATATACCTCGTGAAAGGTCGAGCCGGCTTAATCCTATTCCTCAAAATCGAATAATTTTCAGTTTTGAGGAATAGGCTCAGGGCGGCCATCCTCTCTGCTCACGCAAAAGCCCTCCCCGGCCGAGGAGGGCTTCGTTGTCATGGTTATCTTTGGGCGCGAGCGCGCTGTGCTACAGCCCGCGGATGCGCACGGCCTCGGGCGGGAACTCTTGCTCGCCGGCGTCGGTCTTGATGGTCGCGCGGCCCCAGATGTCCAGGCCCGCAAACACGCCGACCGCGAGCGGCAGGCCGTTGGGCGACACTGCCGCGACCTGACGGCCCAGCAACGGCACCATGTCGAAATACTCGCCCAGCACCGGAGCCAGCGGGCCGGCAGCGCCCTGCGGCGTGTTCGCAACGACCGCCCAGGCGTCCACGCGGGCGAGCAGGGCGGCGGTCAGCGCCTCAACCAGCGCCTCATCGACCATGTCCACGCCGAGCTCGCCTAGCGCCGCACGCTCAATATCCACCGTCACCGCGGCAAACATGCCCGCAGCACCGGCACCGCCGTTAACGGCGACGCGTGCGAGCGACGTCTCAAACGCGGGCGCGCCGCATACGATGTCGCTCGGCCACTGGATGCCCACCTTGCCGGCAAGCCCCAGCCCCGGCGTTGCGGCCGTACCCGCGAGCGCGTCCATCATGCCCATCGCGGCCACAAACGGCAGGCCGTGGAAGGCGTGCATGTTCACATCGGGGCGCACGACCAGCGAAAACGTCAGCGACGCATCGCTCGCACTCCACGCGCACCAGCCCGCGGACACGCCCTCGCGACCCGCGTCGCGCGCGGCATCGAGCTCGGTGCCAGCGGCAACAGCATTCATCTCAATCATCTACATACGCCCCAATTCGCCCACGATATGGCCCACGCGGTCCTCGGGCTCCTTGACCTCGACGCCGTTGTAGCGGAAGAATCGCGCCGGGTCGTGCATCAGGTCCTCGAGCGGCACCAGTACAAAGTCGCGCTCGCCGATCAGCGGATGCGGCAGGCGCAGCTTTTTGCCGCCGTGGGTCTCGCCGTCCATCCACAGCAGGTCCAGGTCGATGGTTCGCGGACCGTTAGCCTTGGCCTTTTTGGAACGATCGCGGCCCAGCTCGGCCTCGATCTTCATGAGCTCGTCGAGCAGCACCAGCGGCGCCAGCTCGGTCTTGATCTCGATGACGGCGTTGGCAAACGCGTCCTGGCGCGTCTCGTATGCCGGCTCACTCTCATAGATGCGCGAGCAGTTGGACACGCAGGTGAGCGGAATCTCGGCGATCATGTCGCGCGCGGCGCGGATGTTGTCGCAGCGATGCCCCAGGTTGGAGCCCACGGCCACAAACGCGCGGCGCGGCTGCGGCTTGGCGACCGCCCAGTAACCGTTCAGGAACTGCGCAAAGCCCGCGACGTCGTGTACGCGCACGATATTGGCGCCGGCCTGAATGGCGCCCAGGCACACGCCAAACGTGGCGGCATCGCGCGCGGCGGCCTCGGTCACGCCCGAGACAGCGCCCACAAAACGCTTGCGCGACACGGCGCACATGAGCGGGTAGCCCAGCGACGCCATCTTGGCGGTCTCGCGCTGGATGACGATGTCTTCGTTGGCCGTCTTGCCAAAGCCCGGGCCGGGATCGATGCAGATACGGTCGCGCGACACGCCGGCATGGATGAGCGTGCGTGCCTGGTCGGAAAGGAAGCCCATAACGCGGCGCATGATGGGCGCCGAATCGGGCAGGGTAAAGCGGCGGAGCTGCGAGGTGGGCACGTAGGCCTCCTCGCGACGGGCACTGCGGCGCATCATGGCTGCCAGGTGATCGCTGGGCTCCGGCGTGGGCTCGGGAGTTGCGGCGGCCTCGGCGACAGGGGCGGCCTGCTCGGCGGGCGCTTGCTGCTCCTGCTCGGCCGCAGGCTCGGGCGCGGGCTCCGGGTCGCCAAACGGCAGCGAGGGCTGCACCACGCCGCCCGGAAGCTTGGCCTCCGTCTTGGGTTCGCCCAGCAGCTTGCCACGACGACGGCGGGCCGGCTTTTCGGCCTCGCGCGCAGCCTCGGCAGCCGCCTCGCGCGCCTTCTCGGCAACAAACGCCGCGGCCGAGGTATCGAGCTGCACCGTCGCATGCGTGCGCGCAGGCGCGGCAACCTCGCCGGCATGCATCACGATGACGCCGCAGGTACTCGTCGCGACAAACTCGATCATCTTGGGGTCGGTGAAGCCCGTCACGTCATTAACAATCGAGGCGCCACAGCGCACGGCAGCCTTGGCAACTGCCACATGACGCGTGTCGATCGAGACGATGGCACCTTCCTTGGCCAGTGCGCGCACCACGGGCAGCACGCGACGGGCCTCCTCGTCGGGGTTGACCGGGGTAAAGCCGGGACGCGTGGACTCGCCTCCCACATCGATGATGTCGGCGCCGGCATCGAGCATCGCCAAACCGTACTCGATAGCGGCGTCCGGGTCGAAGTGCTCCCCACCGTCGCTAAACGAATCGGGCGTCACGTTGAGGACGCCCATGATGCGCGGGCGGTCAAAGCTGAGCTCGTACTTTCCGCACCGCCATGTCTTGCTATCGTTCGCCATGAACATCCTCCTAAAATGCCCGCGCCGCCGCGCCTGGGCGCAGGCGGCGGGGTCGCTTTGCAATCAGTCTTTCTATTGTATCCGCGCACGCGGGCTAGAACGCAAACGCGGCCGCGATGTCGCAAGAAATCAGCAGGTCGGCATTTGCATCCTGATCGGTGGGAGCAAGATTGCAAATGGCCAGCGTATCGCCGGTAAAGTAGCGCGTAAGGCCCGCCGCCGGATACACCACGAGCGAGGTCCCGCCCACGATGAGGGCATCGGCCGCGGCGATGGCGGCAACGGCGCCGGTCAGCACGCGCTCGTCGAGCGGCTCCTCGTAGAGCACCACATCGGGCTTAATGCGCCCGCCGCACGCAGGGCACACGGGCACGCCCGCGGCGTCCTCGTGCTCGCGCGCGCAAATCCACTCGGCGCTATAGACCGCGCCGCACGACTGGCAAATGTTGCGATGGACCGATCCGTGCAGCTCGAACACGCGCTGCGAACCTGCCATCTGATGCAGGCCGTCGATATTTTGCGTCGCCACAGCATTTAGCTTGCCGGCGCGCTCCAGCTCGGCCAGCTTGGTGTGGCAGCGGTTGGGCTTGGCGCCAAGTGCGATCATCTTGGTGCGGTAGAAGTCGAAGAACTCGGCCGGATGCGCCTCGTAAAAGCTGTGCGAGAGCATGGTCTCGGGCGGGTAGGCAAACTGCTGGTGATACAGGCCGTCCACGCTGCGAAAATCGGGGATACCGCTTGCCGTGGAAACGCCTGCGCCGCCAAAGAACACCACATGGTTATGGGTTTTGAACAGCTCCGCCAGCGCGGCGGAGGCCTGCTTGGGATCCGATATTGCCTGCGTCATACGTGTCCTCCGTCCGTGTCGCCGGAGCGGCGGCACTTGCACCGTCGCTCGCGGACTCTGCCCCGCCCTTGTTGCGTTAATCTTAAGCCTGCCAACCCCGTCGAAAGGACACCATGCCTCAGACTTACACCTTTGCTTCGTGGAACGTTAACGGCCTGCGTGCCGTGCTTAAAAAGGACCCGAGCTTTATTCAGATCGCGCAGGAACTCGACGTCGATGTCCTGGCGCTGCAGGAAACCAAGCTGCAGGAAGGCCAGGTGCAGGTCGACCTGCCCGGTTATCACCAAACCTGGAGCTACGCCGAGCGCAAGGGCTACTCGGGCACCGCGGTCTTTAGCCGCCAGGAACCGCTGCGCGTGCTGCATGCCGACGCGCTGCTGTCCTACGCCGGCGAGGGCGAAGCGGCTGAGCTCGTAGCGCAGGCCGCAACCGAGGGCCGCGTCTGCGCGCTCGAGTTCGACAAGTTTTGGTTCGTGGATGTCTACACGCCCAATGCCCAAAACGAACTCGCCCGCATCGACGTGCGCATGGCCTGGGACGATGCCTATCGCGGCTTTTTGAGCGCGCTCGAGCGCGAAACCGGCAAGCCCGTGGTGACCTGCGGCGACTTTAACGTGGCGCACGAGGAGATTGACCTTAAGAACCCCAAATCCAACCGCGGCAACGCGGGATTTTCGGACGAGGAGCGCGGCAAGTTTACCGAATTGCTCAATGCCGGTTTTACCGACACCTGGCGCGCGGCAAACCCCGACGTCGAGGGCGTCTACAGCTGGTGGAGCTACCGCTTTAATGCCCGCAAGAACAACGCCGGCTGGCGCATCGACTACTTCTTGGTGAGCGACGCAATCGCAGCCAACGTACGCGACACCGGCATCCGCGGCGACATCTTTGGCAGCGACCACTGCCCCGTCACTCTCACGCTGGAGCTCTAGCCCCAGCTGATCCCTCGGGAACGGAGGAAGGCGGATCACTTTGGTCCCATGATGACATCCTCGTAACCCGTCTGCCACGAAACGCGCCCATCTACTACGTTTAAGCCACCACCCTCAACCACAACGAACAACGCAAAAAGAAAACCGCAGGTAGAAAGCCTGCGGTTTTTCATAAAACAAGGGTATGGTTGGAGGTACCGGGTTAAACGTAGTAGATGGACCACTTTCGTGGCAAGCACCCCCCAACGACCCCTCAGGGACGGGGGAAGGCGACTCTTTTTACCCTCTGATGGCCGCGATGCCCGCCATATGAGCCGGCCCGTTTCAAAACCATGCCGGTTTACGGGGCTGAATCGCAGACCTCCAACCACACGCAACTCAAGCAAATTAAAACCGCAGGTAGACGGCTCGTCTATTTTCAAAAAATGCCGGTATGGTCGGCCTATGCCAATCTAGTCCCGTAAACCGGCATAGTTTTGAAATGGCACCGTAGCAGTATTGGCTCTCGCCCCGGCTCAATCGCCCCTAAAGCCCGTATTTCACGACGACACGGTTGATGCGGCGACACCAGGGTTTATACAAGGCAGCCAAAAACACACAGGTCGCAAGGCCATGCGTAATATCGAACGGCACCGCCGTGGCAAGGCGCGCCACGGCGCCCGCCCAGGTGAGCGGCTGCACAAAACCGATAATGTCGTACGCGTTGATCACGACACCATAGAGCAAGCCCGAGGCAAAGCCATACGCCAGCAGCGCCGGCATGCGCACGGTGCCGTCGGCGCGGTCGAACGCGCCCACATGCGCTATCACGCCGCCAACGTAGCCCACCAGACCCCAGGCATACATCTGCCACGGCGTCCACATACCCTGACCAAAAAAGAAATTACTGGTCAGCGCCGCCAACGCGCCGACCATAAAGCCGTTGCGGCGGCCGAGCGTCGCCCCCGCGATAATGGCGATGGCGCTCACCGGCTTAAAGTCGGGAATGGGCCCAAACAGGATGCGCCCTGCCGCCGCCAGCGCCGCCAGCACCAGCGTGGGCATAATCTGACGCAGGCCCGGGCGCGACGCCTCGTAGCCCGCAAAAAACAGCGCGAGCACCAGCGCCACCACAACCAGCATGGCAAGCGCCGCCTGTTCAATACCCGCCACCAGCGCAGCAGCCATCACCACCGGCACCGCCAACAGCAGCGGAATCTCCATATGTTGCAATGCACGCGACAACGGCAGCCTCCATCAAACAAATGCCCGTACATGGTAGCACGCGCAAAAAAGAAGCCGACCAGTCCCCTGATCGGCTTCAACAGCTATTTGCTTTCTTCGCCCGAGGCGCAGCGGCACCAAGCTCTATTCGCCCGTCACCTTAGCAGCAATCGCCGCAGCAAAGGGGTCGAACAGCAAGCCGCCCACAACGACAAACGCCCAGCCACCCGTCACAAGGCGCGCCCAGCGCGAAAAATAAGGCATGCCATTGACCACGCCAAAGCTCGTCTGAAAAGCAATCTCAAACAGTCCGATAAGGCAAAAGAGCAGCGTAGCGCCCACAACGGTTCCGCAGATACGCGCGCCGGGAGTACCTGGCTCAAAGCCAAAAAACTCGACGCACATGCCGACGGTTTTACCAAAGGGCGGCATAAAGCTCACAATTTGCGCAATGGCAATAGCCAGGACAAGCTGTCCCCAAAAGCCCGTGACGCCTTGAAAATCGAGTGCAGCTTTTCCCTCGATAATCGGCAAAAACGAACACATGAGCAGAGGGTTGACGATGCCATTGAGGATCGTCACGACGGTGCTCTTTTTCAACGTCAAGTAAATCAACTCCTAATATTGTGCCAACCGGCATCGAACAAACGGGGGGCGTGGCACTACGTAAGCGAATCGGGTGAGGGCAGAAGCGGGGACACCAGCGCCGTGGCGCCAAACAGGACGGCACATCCCAAAAGAAGCGTTTCGTAGCTCTCGCCAATGCAGCAAGAAAGCACCACGGGAATCAAAAACGTCAATCCCAGCGAGACGGTACTCACCACACCTCCGGCGCTCCCCGCAAGGCCATCGCGCACACCGGGAAGCATGTACGGCAGCGACTGGACGACGGGCCCGGCAACGGCGCTCGCGATGCCGATCGCAAACATCAGCCCTACCGAAGACGTGGATATAAAGGCTTCCCCAGCCCACATGAGCACGCCCCCGGCGACCGCCGACAAAGCCATAAATGCACGGTAATCCTTAAACTGCGCGCGCATATAGGGGCCGACCACGCTCCCGACAATCGATCCGAGGGTTACAAACGAAGCCAGGACTCCAGCGGTTTGCGGCTCGATCGAAACCTCGAGCGCCGACACCAAATAGCCGGAGTACGCCGTAGCCGACGCGAGGGCGACTCCAAGCAGCACCGCCACAAGCCAAATCATCGGCATCTTGGCCACTGCTCCAAAAGCGCCCGCCGACGGCACGGAGTCACCGGCGCCGCCATCGCTTGCTGTACGCACGGCGTCCGCCGACGGCGCGACAAGCAGCCACAGCAGCCCAAACGCCGCAAACAAGACAGCGGCGAGCACATATGCCTGCCCAGCCGCCGCAAAGAGAGGGGACGTCGCGAGCGAGCAGGCGATGCCGGCGGAGCCCGCCGCATAAAACCACCCCATGGCGCGGTCGGTGTCATCGCCAAAAGCAGGCCCCAACACCTTCAGCGCAATGGCGTTGATGACGCAGGGCGCCGCACCCAGCAGCACGCTCGCCGCAAACAGCGTTGCAAACGAGGAACACGCGACGCGCGCGACCGCCGCGACCGCAGAAACCGCCGATGCGAAAAGCACGAGCGCCTTCACGCCGCGGCGATCGGCACAAACACCTGCCGGCATGCCAAACACCACGGCAGGAATAAACGGGGCAAACAGGACGGCCGAAAACTCGGCAGATGTCAGTCCCAGGCCCGACACAACCATGTGCGCCAAGCCCGACACCTGATACTGCGCGTAGTTGGCGGCAAACACGATGCCGCACACCACAAACAGCAACGCGTACTTCTCGACCGTCCCTTTGCTCACGTCAATCACCCTATCTACGCCTCGTCCTTGCGATAGACAATGCGCCCATCGAATATGGTCGTCTCGACTTCCAGCTCGCGAAGCGCCATCGGGTCCATCTCAAACGGGTTACCCGACAGGATAACGATATCGGCCAGCTTGCCGGCGGCAAGACTGCCCAGACGGCGCTCGAAACCCTCGACATAGGCAGAGCCGAGCGTATGCGCCTGGAGCGTCTCACCAAGCGTCAGCGCGTTCTCGCGGAAATAACCTTCCGCCGGATGCCCATCGAACTCGCTGCGCGTCACCGCGGCATATACGGTGTCGATGGGATCGATCGACATGACCGCAGGCCAGTCGGTACCCAGGCCCAGATGGATTCCGCCGTCGGCCTCCTCCCGGTAGCGCCACATATGGCTCATGCGCTCCTCGCCGAGCGAGCCCTCGTACACGCCCTGCCCAAGGCCTCCAATGGGATGCTGCGGCTGAATCGCGGCGTTGATGCCCAGGCGCTTCATACGCGCAATGTCCTCAAACTGCAGGTTGTCGGTGTGCTCGATGGCAAAACGCGTCCCCTTGTTGCCGCACGCCTCCTCGGCGCGCTCGACGGCATCGATGATCATCGTGGCCGAGGCATCGCCAATGGCATGGATGCGGACGTCAAAGCCGTTCTTGTTGGCCTCGAGCACCATGCGGTCGAGCGTCTCTTGGTTGCACGCCGGCTCGCCGCGGAAGCCCTTGCCCATGGGAGCGTTGAGATACGGCTCGTGCATGTACGCCGTATAGGCCTCGGGGCAGCCGTCCAGGATGTACTTAAGGCCCGCCATGCGCACGCGCTCACCATGATGGCGCGCCCTCAGAGCCTGCGACTCCGCCACGGGAGCATCGAGCGCAGGGTAAAAGCTAATGCGCAGCGTGCTGAGGTCCTCGTTTGCCAGTCGGTCGTAAATGTCGTACACGCCGGGCGTGGTCACGCCCAAGGGGTACATGTCGCCGATCGAGGTGATGCCGAGCTTGTTGAACTTGCGCATCGACTTGAGCAGCGAAGCATCGAGGTCCGGCTTGTTGAGCACCACATCGAGCAGAATGTTCGTTGCCTGAGGCTCGGACAGAAAACCGTTGGGCTCGCCGTTGTCAAAGTGGCGGATGAGGCCGCCCTCGGGCGTCGGGGTGTTGCGATCGATGCCGACCGCCTTAAGCGCGGCGGTATTGCACCAAACCACGTGCATCGAAAAGTCCGAAAGCACAATCGGGCGATCGATGTCGAGCGCGTCGAGGCTACGGCAGTCGGGGTCGGTCGGATCCTCCCATGCGGGCGAATACCAGCCCTGGCCGTAGATCCACGGGTTGTCGGGGTGCTCGGCGGCAAACTTCGCCACGGCATCGACGCAGGCCTGCTCGCTCGGCAGGAACATCAAATCGCAGCAGAAGTCCTCGTCTTTTTGGATGGAGCCGAGCGCAAAGTGCATGTGCGAATCGTTGAATCCGGGCATGACCAGCTTGTTGCCCGCATCGATCACCTCGGTATCGGGACCGACAAACGGCTGCACCTTGTCGGGTGCGCCCACGGCGACGATCTCGTTGCCGCGAACCGCGACGCATCCCGCATGGGGCTCAAGCTCCTCGGCCGTAAACAGCGCCGTCGTCTTAATGACGATGTCGGCAGGAACCACCGTCTCCATGACTACTCGCCATCCTTAGCAGCGGCAGCCTGCATAGCCTTGCGGCCGAGCTCGGGCAGGAAGAAGACCGGCACCACGGAAAGCAGGAAGCAGAGGCTCTCGAGGCCCATGTTCATGGTGTAGTCGGCGCCGGCGACAGCGGAGATGCCGATGGGCAGGAAGTAGCTCATGAGCAGGGAGATGGTGCCGACGATGCCGCCAGCGGAACCGGCGTACGTGTCACCGATCTCGGGGAGCAGAACCGGCATGGACTGCATGATCGGGCCGTTGATGGCGGTGAAGAAGCCGTTGATGACCAGGATCGCCCACAGCAGGAAGCCGACGGGGGTGTACCACGTCACGAACATCGAGACAGCGCCGATGAGCGTGGTGACGATGAGGAAGCCCTTGAACTTGCCGAGCTTGTCGCAAAAAGCAGGACCCACGATGCAGCCGAAGAAGCTGCCGACGGTGACGATGGCGGCCATGGGGCCGGCGGTGGCGGCATCGATGCCCTTGCCGAGCTGGAGCGCCTGGGGCAGGAAGCCGGCATAGGCAGTGGTGGAGGCGAGGCCAAAGCCAACGCCGATGGAGATCAGCCACACGCCGGGGCTCTTGATGGCGACCTTAAGGTAGTCGAGCACGGGCTCGGGCTCGGGAAGCGGCTGGCCCTCGGGCACGTCGCGGTCAAGCACGATCCAAAGGACCCAGGAGATGGTCATGACGACAGCGGCAACCATGTAGGAGTTAAAAACGCTACCGAACATGCCGGCGCAGATCTGGGCGACGACGATGGCGACGCACGAAGCGGCGTAGAACAGGCCCATGGCAAAGCCGGTCTGCTCGCGGAACCACGTGCCGAGCACCTTGATGAGGTTGGCGTTGAGCGCCGAGATGCCCATGCCGATCAGGAACATCGACGCCATCTGCATCGTGAACGAATCGAGCGTAAAGCAGCGGAGGAAGCCGCCAGCAACCGAAATTGCAGTGCAGACCGTAACGACCTTCTTGGAACCGATGCGGTCGCCGAGGGCGCCCAGCGGAATCGAGAAGAAGACAGCGGTAAGCATGGGGACGAGGAACAGCATCGAGAAGCCGACGGTATCGATGTTGAGCATCGGCATGACCTCTACGGCGAGCGCCGAGACCTGATACTGCATGTAGTTAGCCATAAAGCACAGCAAGCAAACGACCGAAACGATCGCCCAGCGCCATGAAGGAAGCTTCTCTTCCATGATGACTCCTTTTGATGAATTGGGATAATCGGACAGCTTGGAGAGCCGGGCCCTGGCTCTTCGGTGTCCACATTTTGCGATTGACCCCTCGCCGAAACCATTCGGCGCACGGCTTATCAACATGCGCAAAAAGGAGTAGTATCTCTACGCAAATGAGTTAAAACGCCAGCTAAAACACTACGCTTGTCTATCGGAGGTCATCTTGAGCTTTCTGTCCGATTCCGAGTGGCTCTGCTTAAACGATCTTGTGCTTTCGATCAATTCCATCGACAACGACCGGGAGTTTCGCTCGACTGTCCTCAAAAAGCTGCGTTTTCTTATCCCCTACGAGTCGGCGGCCTTTTTCCTGACCGACCTTTCCAAGGACCTTGTATCCACCCCGCAGGAATGGAGGACGCGCGTCTTCCTCGACCCGCTTGGCATCGATGTCCCCGCTGGAGCGCTCGAGCGCTACACCGAGGAGTATTGGCAGCAGGATATGATCGTCGCGCATCGCAAGCTTACGCGCTCGACGGTGCTGCGCGAGTCCGACCAGCTCAGCGCCGGCGATATCGAAAGCAGCTATATGAAGGATTACCTTGGCGGCCGTCATGTCGTCAACGTGAGCATCTTTAACGATGAAGGCTTCCTGGGATCGCTCAACCTCAACCGCAAAAAGGAAGAGGGCGACTTTACCGATCGCGAGGTTCAGATTCTGGAGCTTATCGAGCCCCATCTCACCAATCGCCTGTCCAAATGGCGCGTGCGGGCCGACCGCAGCTCGTCCGAGGTGGTGTTCGCACACGACTACGATGTCTCGGCACGCGAAATCGACGTATGCCGCTGCGTACTATCGGGCATGGACAACGCGGCCATTGCCGAAGAGCTCTGCATCAGCACCGGCACCGTTAAAAAGCACTTGGAGAATATCTTTCGAAAGACGCAGGTCAACAGCCGCGTTGGGCTCATGGCGCTGCTTCAGCAGTACACGGCGCTCAAGCAGTAAGCCCAAGCGCGGCGACTTCGATGCGCTTACGCCCTATAGAACACGTTGTCGGCAAAGAAGTCGGCTGGGGGCTCCATGCAGGCGATCTCGCCGTCGAATATCATGGCGACGTCGTCGGCCACCTGCTCGGCAAAGTCTAGATCGTGCGTGGCCATGATGACGGTGCCGCCGGCCTTCGCGTGGTCGCGCAGGGCGCGGGCGATGATGCGTCGGCTGGCCAGGTCCAAGCCCTTGGTGGGTTCATCGAGCAGCAGCAGCTCGGGGCCAATCAGCAGCAGCTTTGCCAACGCAAGCAACTGGCGCTGGCCGCCCGAAAGGTCGTACGGATGACGCGCCTCCAAGCCCGCCAACCCCAAGCGCGCCGCCTGCTCCTGCGCCGCGACCTCGTCATATCCGCAGGTCGAAGCCCATTCCATCAGCTCATCGCGCACCGTCTCGGCAACCAGCAATGCCTTGGGGTTTTGCGGCAGCAATGCCGCCGAAGCCGCCCCGCGCATCATGCAACCGCGCTGCAGTTTGGCCGTCTTGGCCAGCACCGAGAGCATCGTCGACTTGCCGCAGCCGTTACCGCCCACAATCGCATGTACCGCGCCAGCCGAAAACGCCACATCGAGCCCGCGCAGCACCCAACCGGACGCACGGTCGTAGCGAAACCAGCCCTCGCGGATAGCCGCCGCACCCGGCGCCTCCCCCTGCGCAGGCCAGCAAGAGTCCGAAGCCAAAAGTTCCTCGCGCCCACCCAAACTTGCGAGGTCAGCCACTTCGCACACGCGGCCGGCCTCGATCCGGTACGCGCACGTCGCATATTCGAGCATCGGCCGCGGCTGATGTGTGGCCACAACCACCGTGCAGCCCAACTCGCGGTTCACGCGGAACAGCGCGTGCAGAAAATTCTTCTCAGCAACGGGGTCGAGCTGAGACGTGGGCTCGTCGAGCAGCAGCACGCGCGGGCGCAACGCTAGAACGGCCGCCAGCGACAGCAACTGCTTGCGACCACCCGAAAGCGTGTCGGTATCGCGGTGGAGCCAATCCTCCATCCCAAAGAAATAGCTGGTCTCGGCTACGCGACGGCGCATCTCGTCGCGCGACATACCAAGGTTTTCCAGGCCAAACGCTATCTCGTGCCACACGGTCTCGCACACGATCTGGTTCTCGGGGTCCTGGAACACGTAGCCCACGCGTTCCGCAGACGTGCGAACGTCCATGTCGGCAACGGACTCACCCAGCACGCGCAGCTCGCCGGCAAGCTCGCCCGCCGGGGCAATCTCGGGTTTGAGCAGCGAGAGCAGTGTCGACTTACCCGAACCGGTACCGCCAACAAGCAGCGCAAATGCCCCTTGGGGAACAGACCAGTCGAGCCCCTCGAGCACCGGTGCCTCGGCACCGGGGTAGGCAAAGCTCTGGCCCCGGACCTCAATCGCCGGCATATCCGAGCCGCATGCCACATCCGACACCGAGTCCCTATCCAACCGAGCCATCAGCCAAACCTCTTCTTGTCAATCGCACGCAGCACGCAAGGCAGTGCCATCCAGGCAGCGTATACAACATAGCCCGGCCAGGGCGCTGGCACCGAGAGCTGCGGGTAAAACGAATACTGCGTCGTCGCAATCCACGCCACCGCCACCGCAACCGCGCCAAACAACGCCAGCCCCACCAGTGCAACAACATCGCTGCGTCCCAGCCGGTACCGCGCATACGTCGTACGACGAGGCACGGCGCCCCATCCGCGCGAGCGCATGGCGTCCGCACGCTCAAGCGAATCCTCCATACCCCAGCCCATCAGCACGCTCGACGCCCGCAAGCGCGAGCGCACGGGGTCGGCAGGCGCGCGCCCCGGCACATCAATCGCATCCTGCACCGCCAACACGCTGCGGCCGCGGCGCAAAAACTGCGGGATAAGGCGCATGCACATCGAGATCATGAGAGCAATCACCGGCGCGGCGTTACCCAGCAGCGCCAGCACCTTGTCGTACTCGAGCATCGAAGCAGCAGCCTCAAACCACAGCACGCTCGCCACAAATAGCCCGCCCATGCACAGGCCATACACCATGCTTTCCAAATACACCGCACGCATACCGATGCGGAGCAGCTCCGTCGAACCCGAGGCGCTGAACAGCGGGTTTACCAGCGCGATAATCAAGATCACCGGCAGCTGCCAGCGAAGCGCACCCAGCGTACGCGCCGCCCCGCGGGTCGCAAAGCCATACGCCAGCCCGCCCGCGAGCGACAGCACAATGAGCACCGGCTGCATCGAGAACATGGTAAGCCCCAGCGTCAGCACTATATAGAGTGCCGGCACCGCCGGATGCGACATCGAGAACGCCGCGACGGGCTCGCCGCCCGACCCTTCTCGCATGTTGTTCACGGGCACCCCCGTTCTCTCGCTCAAACGCCAACGCCACGGCGCCGTCAACGCCATACACAAGCAGCGCAAACGCCACGCCAGCGCCACAAACCTCGGCCGCCGCACTTCAAACGTTACGCGCTCATCATATGCCTGCGGTATCATATTGCGCCGTGTATCGTTTCCAAACACACGTCTCTATAACGTAACAGGAGATCACATGGACGCAACCGCAATTATCCTCGCCGCCGGCGAGGGCACCCGCATGAAGTCGAACCACTGCAAGGTTTCGCACAAGATCCTGGGCAAGCCCATGGTCCAGTGGATCGTCGACGCCACCATCAAGGCCGGCTGCAGCCGCGTCGTGGTCGTCATCGGCAGCCACGCCGACGAGATGCGCGCCCTCATCGACGGCGCCTACGCCAACAGCGCCACCAAGGTCGAGTGCGTCGAGCAGACCGAGCGCCTGGGCACCGGCCACGCCGTAAAGGTCGCGCTCGAGGCCTGCGGCATCGCTGAGGGCCCGGTCGTCGTGCTCAACGGCGATCTGCCGCTCATCACCGCCGACACCGTCGCCAAGTTCGCGCAGACCGTCGCCACCGGCGAGCTCGCCTGCACCGTCATGACCATGACCCCGCCCGACCCCTTTGGCTACGGCCGTATCAAGCTGGGCGCCGACGGCCAGATCGAGCGCATCATCGAGCAGAAAGACTGCACGCCCGAGCAGGCCGCCACGCTGCTGGAGTGCAACGCCGGCTGCTACGCCTTCGACGGCGCGCAGCTCGCCGCCCACATCGGCGAGATCGGCAACGACAACGCTCAGTCCGAGTATTACTTGCCCGACATGCTCGAGATCCTCAAAGGCCACGGCCAGGCGGTCTCCATCTTCCACTGCGACGACTACCGCGACGGTCTGGGCGTCAACAGCCGCATCCAGCTCGCGCAGCTTACCGCCATCGCGCGCGACCGCATCAACGAGCACTGGATGGCAGAGGGCGTCACGTTCATCGACCCCACGCAGGCTTGGATCGGCCCCGACGCCACCATCGGCCGCGACACCGTCGTGTGGCCGCAGACGCACCTAATCGGCCACGTCACCGTGGGTGAGGAATGCCAGCTCGGCCCCAACAGCCGCCTCACCGACACCACCGTCGGCAGCGGCTGCACCATCGATGAGACCATCGCCATCGAGGCCGTCATCGAGAACGGCGTCGACTGCGGCCCGCGCGCCTACCTGCGCCCGGGTACCCATATGCTCGACGGCTCCAAGGCCGGCACGCACGTGGAGATCAAGAAGTCCACGATCGGCGAGGGCTCCAAGGTGCCGCACCTGTCCTACATCGGCGACACCACCATGGGCACCGGCGTCAACGTGGGCGCAGGCTCCATCACCTGCAACTACGACGGCGTGCACAAGCACAAGACCGTCATCGGCAACGACGCCTTCATCGGCTCTGACACCATGATGGTCGCGCCCGCCCAGATCGGCGACGGCGCGCTCGTGGCAGCCGGCTCCGTCATCACCGAGCCGGTCCCGGCCGATGCTCTCGGCCTGGGTCGCGCCCGTCAGGTAAATATTGAGGGCTGGGCCGCCGATTATCGCCGCCGTCTGCACGAGGGTGACGAGGTATAACGTTTTACCAAGCACAAAAGGAGCTGTTCCATGGGAGCGGCTCCTTTTTCTATCGTGACCTGCGCGACCGGATGAGTGGTCGGTTCGTGTCCGTTGACGGTAAAGACGTTATCAAGACTCGATAAACCCCGCCGCGCGGTTACAATGCAACAAGGCATCTATATGGCATTCGATGTATAAAGGAGAAGGGTAATGCCGATTAATGATCCCGAGAAGTCGGAGAATATGCGCAAGTCCATCCGCGTGTATTCCGGTTCCTCCAACCGTCCCCTCGCTCAGAAGATCGCTGAGTACCTTGGGGTCGAGCTTTCGGGCCTTACGCTAAAGCAGTTCGCCAACGGTGAGATTTACGCCCGCTACGACGAAACCGTCCGCGGCGCCGACGTCTTCCTGATTCAGTCCGTGGCCGGCGGCAACGTCAACGACATGCTCATGGAGCTGCTCATCGCCACCGACGCCGCCAAGCGCGCATCCGCCCGCTCCATCACCGCCGTTATCACCCACTACGGCTATGCCCGCCAGGACCGCAAGGCCGGCCCGCGCGAGCCCATCACCGCCCGCCTCGTCGCCAACCTGCTCGAGCGCGCCGGTGTCAACCGCATCATCACCCTCGACCTGCACCAGGGCCAGATCCAGGGCTTCTTTGATATCCCGGTTAACCACCTGTCCGCACTGCCGCTGTTTGGCCAGTACTACAACGACATGCACTTCGACACCGACAGCCTGGTCGTCGTCTCCCCCGACGTGGGCCGCGCCAAGGCCGCCAAGAAGCTGTCCGACATGCTTGGCTGCGACCTGGCCATCGCCCACAAGGGCCGTCCGCGCCACAACGCCGCCGAAGTCATGGGCATCATCGGTGACATCAAGGGCAAGACCTGCATCATCAACGACGACATGATCGACACCGCTGGCACCCTGTGCGCCAACGTCAAGGAGCTCAAGGCCATGGGCGCCGGCGACATCTACGTGTGCGCCACCCACGGCATCTTCTCCGGCCCGGCCATCGAGCGCCTGAACGACGCCCCCATCGTCGAGTGCGTCGTCACCGATGCCATCCCCGTCGAGGTCGGCGGCAAGATCAAGACCATCTCGGTCGCCGAGGAGTTCGCTCAGGCCATCTCCGCCGTTTACCACGAGGAGCCCGTCTCCACGCTCGTCGGCGGCGACTTCGCGCTGTAGTCTACTGCGCATCGCATCATCTTCGATGTTTTAAAGGGTCGGAAGCACGCTTCCGACCCTTTTTCTATTCCTCGTCAACCTGCCCTGGACAGTTAGTTCAGATACGTATTTATTTAAAGCCCCAAAGAGCCGTTCGGAGCTTTCTGAGCTCCCCGGCAGACGCTATGCCGCCCAAAACTCATCGTTTTCGAGCATTACCGCTGCACATTTACCCTCAAATCATCCTCGGAAGCCCTTAGAAACGTCTCGAATTCGCGATGCCTTATACGTATCTGAACTAACTGTCCAGCAGTTGTCGTCAACCCTCGCGGAAGAGCTCGATTTCCCGCAATCCCCTCAACCAATTCCTCCGACTTCATAACACTCAGCCGTTCATGGCACACAACACCCCACTGAGCGAAAAGAACGACGCGGCGACCGCGTTTCGCCAACGGCTTAGTACCTTGTAGTTATGACGACCGTGATTTCACATCTCTCCGCCCTCCGCGCGATTCGCCGCGCACGACGGGCTTACTCTGCGCTTCCGTGGGACCCCATCGACGTCGGACAGCAATCACAAGCTCTGGCTGGCTGCATCCCCAATAATGACGCCATAGACTTTGACGCGCTTTCGATGCTCGATGCCTGGAATGAAGACGATTCCGAACTGCTCGATCTTCTCGTTTCAAACGAAGACAACAGACGTCCCGACAAGCGACTTCTTCAGCATATTCTCTCTGCCCCGCTTCCCGAAGGGGCGATTATGCACATCGAGGCTGACATCTATGCCACATCCCCTGCCATGACGGCGCTGCTATGTTCCAAAAATGAATCGGTTGCCAAAACCTTAATGCTTCTCATGGAGCTGCTCGGAACGTATTCTCTTCCGCCCGAGGCAACCTACCCCATCGCCTATGACGACATCTGGCCCAAGGCCGACACCTTCGAAGCGACGAACGATCTCGATTGCCGGAGCGACCAGTCGGTGACCGAGCAGCAAAATGAAACCCGCTACGAACAGGCACACTACAAATGCGAGTCAGCCACGACCATCGAGGAGCTCGAGGCGATCGCACGGTTCGCAAAAAGCAGCTCATATACCTCGTTTCGCACAGCCGTCAAACTTGCCCGACCCGGATCTGCATCCCCAGCCGAATCCCTAATGTTTGCCGTTCTCGGAGCGCCCATGCGCTTTGGCGGATTCGGGTGTTGCAGCCTGCCCATGGGCGGCCTGCTACTCAACTATCGAGTCGACTTCGACACCCTTGCGGTCAACATGTCCTCGGGCATCCCCTACGCCATCTGCGACTTATATTGCCCGGCAGCCGGTGTCGACAACGAATACAACGGAATTGGGCATGAGCTTCAAAACACTCGCATCCACGATGGCAATCGAAATAATGGCCTCAAGGCAATGGGCATCCACGTCCTGGTTATCAATCGCGACCAAATGAAAGACCTTGTTGCACTCGAAGCCTTCGCCCAAACGATGCATCGACTCGCGGGAGTCCGATTCCGTTACCGTATCAAGGGCTATCGCAAGCGCCAGGCCGCTTGGCTCAACACTCTGCGGGCCGGAATCGGCCTTGCGCCGGTCTAAACGGCGAATCGCCCGTGCGCCGTCGAGCAGGGCTGGACAGTTAGTTCAGATACGTATAAATAGACGCATTGAATTAGGATATTTACAGTCATCTCTATACCATTCGCCCTATTTGAAGGTCAGGTAGACTTCAAAACAGCGTCATATGGACTAACTGGAGCACCAATACAGCACCGCGGCATCGAATTAGGCAATCCGGTGACCCAAGCTTTATACGTATCTGAACTAACTGTCCACCTCGGCTTTCGACGGCCGTCCAAACGCACCCAAATAACCTCAATTGCCCACCATTTGACAGCAGCAACAGGGTCGCTCACCATAGCAGGCGACAAATCGACGAAAGGACAAACATGGCAGCTGCACAGCCGCTTAAGATTCGCATGGTTGCCGGGCTTGGCAACCCTGGTGAGGAATATGCCGAGACCCGCCACAACGCCGGCTTTAAGGCAATCGACGAGCTGGCCCGTCAGGCCGGCGTCACGTACTGGAAAAACCAGGCCGGCGCCGAGGTAGCGCTCATCAACATCAACGACCCCGAGGAGGAGGGCGGCAAGCGCCAGATTGTGCTGGTCAAGCCGCAGTCGTACATGAACACCTCGGGCGGTCCCATTTCCAAGCTCTGCCGCGAGTACAAGATCAAGGCCGAGGAGCTGCTCGTGATCCATGACGAGCTCGATATTCCCGCCGGCGACGTGCGCGTTAAGGTTGGCGGCGGCCACGCCGGTCACAACGGACTGCGCTCGATTATCGACAAGATGGGCAGCCGCGACTTTAGCCGTATCCGCACCGGCATCGGCAACCCTCCTGGCAAGATGGCCGTCGCCGACTACGTACTTAAGCAGCTGCGCGCCCGCGAGGCCGAGGATTTCCAGGACACCTGCGCCCGTGCCGCCGACGCCGCCGGCCTGGCAATCGTGCACGGCGTGGTCTACGCCCGCGACCACGTCAACGGCGCCGCCTCCGCCAACGGCAAGCACTAAAACCTACCGGTTAGGGACAGGTTTGTTTTGGTAGGTTTTACCTGCGGAAACACCGCAACGGCCACATCGCAATAAGCACCCTGTCGCCATACATACGCAACGCCCCAAAGGGGGCCGGTCTCACCGCAACGCGAGGCCGGCCCCCTTTGCCGTTTTGCCTGATAAAACCGACCAAAATAAACCTGTTCCCTTTTGGTAGGCCAGACGGGATAAACCGTTTTCCCACCTGCCGAAGAAACACGTAAACGGCTTGTCCATGAGGGTATAATTTGCACCGTATGTCTGCACAACGCCTGTGCGCGTACGGTTTTATTCGGGCTACCGTCCATTTCCGTGGAGGCACGGTTCGGCGGCCCTTACAAGAGAGGGGTTCTATGTATAAGATCCTGGAGAAGACGCAGTTCTCGGAGAAGGTGTTCAAGTTCCGCATCGAGGCGCCTGCAATCGCCAAACATGCGCACGCTGGACAGTTCCTCATGGTCCGCGCCAACGAGACGGGCGAGCGCGTCCCGTTTACCCTGGCCGGCTGGAACGGTGACGAGGGCTGGGTCGAGTTCATCTTCATGGTGATCGGCAAGACCACCGAGATGCTGTCCACCTACGAGGCCGGCGAGTCGCTGCGCGACGTCGTGGGCCCGCTGGGCGTTCCCACCGAGATGGCCGAGGGCCCCTGCGCCGTCATTGGCGGCGGCGTCGGCCTGGCAATTGCCTTCCCGGTCGCCAAGCACCTGGTCGAGACCGGCCACGAGGTGCACGCCATCATGGGCGCCCGCACCAAGGACCTCCTGCTCATGGAGGACCAGTTCCGCGAGCTCCTCGACGAGGACCACATCCACATCACCACCGACGACGGTTCCTACGGCGAGCAGGGCGTTGTCACCGCTCCGCTGGAGCGCCTGCTGCAGGACAAGGCCGTGAGCCAGGTCTTCTGCGTCGGCCCCGTTCCGATGATGAAGTTCTCGACCCTCACCGCCCAGAAGTACGACACCCCCATCACCGCGTCGCTCAACCCCATCATGGTTGACGGCACCGGTATGTGCGGCTGCTGCCGCGTCGAGGTGGGCGGCGTGACCAAGTTCGCTTGCGTCGACGGCCCCGACTTCGATGCCACCCTGGTCGACTGGGATGACCTCCGTGCCCGCCAGGCCGCTTACCGTTCCGAAGAGGGCGAGTCCCTCAAGGCCTATGAGGAAAAGAGCTGCGCATGCCACTAGTTAACGGTCGTTTCGTTGCCGATATGAAGTCGCCCCGCACCCCCGATAACGAGGAGCCGGCTGCCGAGCGCGCCTGCGACTTCCGCCCCGTCGACAAGGGCTTCACCGAGGAGATGGCGCTGGCCGAGGCCGAGCGCTGCCTCAACTGCAAGAAGCCGTTCTGTGTTGAGGGCTGCCCCGTCAACATCAACATCCCCCGCTTTATCGAGCAGATCCGCGAGAAGGACTTCGGCGGCGCTCTCGATACCATTCGCGAGGACTCCATGCTTCCCGCCATCTGCGGCCGCGTCTGCCCGCAGGAGAACCAGTGCGAGGGCAAGTGCATCCGTGGCAAGAAGTCCGAGCCCGTGGCCATCGGCCAGCTCGAGCGCTTCCTGGGTGACCGCCCCGAGCTCGCCTCCACGCCCAAGATGGCCCCCAAGAACGGCAAGAAGGTCGCCGTCGTCGGCTCCGGCCCGTCCGGCATCACCTGCGCCGGCGAGCTCGCCCGTAACGGCTTTGACGTCACCGTCTTTGAGGCCTTCTTCACCGGCGGCGGCGTGCTGGTCTACGGCATCCCCG
Organism: uncultured Collinsella sp.; assembly: GCA_934655965.1. Classification (GTDB taxonomy): domain Bacteria; phylum Actinomycetota; class Coriobacteriia; order Coriobacteriales; family Coriobacteriaceae; genus Collinsella. Next base: position 10,973 of record CAKUHK010000016.1, on the reverse strand, counting down.
AGTTCCGTCTGCCCAAGGCAGTCGTCAAGCGCGAGATTGACGGTCTGGAGGACATGGGCGTCAAGTTTGAGTACAACTCCGTCGTGGGCAACATGGCCACGGCCGAGGAGCTGTTCGAGCAGGGCTTCGACGCCATCTACGTGGCGACCGGCGCTGGCCTGCCCAAGTTCCTCAACGTCCCCGGCGAGAACCTGCCCAACGTCTTCTTCGCCAACGAGTACCTCACCCGCGTGAACCTGATGAAGGCAAACAAGTTCCCCGAGTACGACACCCCCACCAAGCACGGCAAGAACGTCGTCGTCTTTGGTGGCGGCAACGTGGCTATGGACGCCGTCCGTACCGCTAAGCGTCTGGGCGCCGAGCACGCCATTATCGCCTACCGCCGTACCGAGGACGAGATGCCCTGCCGTCGCGCCGAGCTGCACCACGCTAAGGCCGAGGGCGTCGAGGTTCTGCCGCTCGTCTCCCCGCTCGAGTTTGTCGCTGGCGAGGACGGCTCCGTGTGCGCCGTCAAGGTCCAGAAGATGGAGCTCGGCGAGCCCGACGAGTCCGGCCGCCGTCGTCCGGTTGCCATCGAGGGCGCCATCGAGGAGATCCCCTGCGATGTCGCGATCTCGGCTATCGGCACCAACGCCAACCCCTTCGCTGCCAAGATCGGCGGCAAGATGGAGCTCAACAAGTGGGGCTACATCGTTGCCGACGAGGAGACCGGCCAGACCACCGATCCCCGCATCTGGGCCGGCGGCGATATCGTCACCGGTGCCGCTACGGTCATTCTGGCGATGGGCGCCGGCAAGAAGGCCGCCGCTTCCATCACCAAGAGCCTGCTGGGCGAGTAATCACCCACAGCGCTAGCCATCAAACGGCAAAGTCCCCGTCGAGCACACGCCCGGCGGGGACTTTTCTATGCCCGGCCGAAAACCACCACAATGGGGACAGGCACCTTTGTGGTGGCTTTGGGCCGGGGCGCAGGGGCTAGCGGTTACGACGCTTGGTTGCGGCGATGCCGGCGGCGGCTACGGTTGCGCCGGCGATGCCTAGGGCGGCGACCGTCATCGCGGTGGTGTCGCCCGTGGCAACCAGGGCAACGTCGGACTTCTTGGTCGGCGCGGCTTTTTCAACCGTCTTGGTCGTAGTAGTTGTCGCGACCAGCTTTGTCGCGGGTTTGGTCTCGGGTTTCACCTCGGGTTTGGGCTCAGGCTTGACCTCAGGCTGCGGCGTCGGCTTCTCGGGATCGACCGGGGCCGGCGTTGCCTCAGGCGTAAACGTCAGATCAGTGTTGAGCCACAGGGTGAAGATCCAGCCGCTCTCGGGATCAACCACACTCGCTTCGTCCATCTGGTAGCCGCACTCCACGCCGTTGATCACCAGCTTGGTGCTGGGCGTGAAGTAGAAGCCGCGCGCGGACTTAAGGTAGATGCCGTAGCGATAGGTCACGCCAGGCTTAAAGACATCGATGTGATTGGTAATGTTCTGGTCCCAAAACTCGACAGAGTTTACCTCGCTGCCGTCGCTACCCGTCCAGAACTCACACTGAGGGAGGGAGTTGGAGCCCGTCGGAACATTCGCCGTAAAGACCGGCTTATCGCCCGCCTTGAAGGTGGTTGTGGCGCCGTTGATCTCTATAACGTCGATGGCACGCCATTCGTCGATCGGCTGCTCGCACAGCATATTGTCAGCATTGGGCGCAAAGACGCCGTTGACGGTCTTGATGTGGTGCACCCAATGGCCGTTGACGTTCATTTCGCAGTCATCAGCCACGGTATTGTCGCCCTTGAGCCTCAGCTCGACGGAATACATGTAGAACTTGCCCTCTTCGAAGTGGTCAATCTTCTTCATGCCCGGCGTGTACTTAGCGGGATCGGAATACCAGAAGGCGACGGGCGTAAGCTCCCTGGGGTCGCTGCCGTCCATTTCCTCCCAACACTCGTAGGCAATCTCGTATTTATCGGCATCGGCGGCAGGAATCGTCGCGGTCGCACGCGGCGCCTCATCGGGCGCATAGTCGGTCTTCACGTCGTTGACGTTCAGGCTCTCGAGGGCTTGGCTTTCTGACGCTACGAGCGTTATGGCACTGTCAATGTTGTAGCGAATATAGTAGTCATCCCTGGTTTCGTTGATGACGACCGAACCGCCCGGCCTGTAGGCGTTGAAGATGTCATCAGGGTCGCCCACGATGATATTATCGCCCTCATAGTCGGTTCCGGTATACGTCAGTGCCGCGCCAATATAAAGAGCCTCATTGCGTGTGAGTCGATACGAGCCGCCTGCCGCGCCACCCGTAAAGGTCAGCGTCAGCCTCATGTGATTGCCAACAGGCTCAAAGCGAGCCGTCACATCGGACATAGATGCGTCCTGGACTTCAGCCAGGGTGCCCGAAGCAGCATCGGCCCGGTAGTACTTGGTTTCGACAAGTTCGCAGAGCGGCTTATCCGGCATACCGCCCTCGACATCGGGGAAATTATAGGTATACGACTGGCCCTTTTCGAGTGTGACATTACTCGGAAGCACGCAGTCCGCGTAGTGATTAACCACGGTCGTGTTGACCTTAACGCCGCCTCCATCCGTCACGTCGGTCACGCCGCAGGGCATGATGGCATCGCTTGCCGGCGTGGCGGCGGTGCCGCTGAGAGTATTTTGTTCAGCGGATGCTGCATCGTTAGATTCATCGGCGGCGTCAGCCGGAGTCGTCTGCTGAGGCTCGGCGACGGTCTGTGCCTCCGGAGCAGCATCGACTGCTGATGCGGGCGTCGCAGCCGCATCCTCCGCAACCGCTGGTGCTGCCGGAGCCGCTGCGACCTCACCCGTCGCCACGCCGGAGTCCGCGCACTCGGTCGCAAGCGCCACGCTCGGCAGTAGCAGCTGACCAACCATAAGCGCGCACGCACCGGCGCAAGCGATTTTGGCGCCCACGCAGCGCCAAGTACCGTGAACCAGCGAACAGGTGCGCTCGCGCTGGGTTTCCTTATCAAAGTGGCTTCCGTTCATAACGGCCTCCTTGGTCGAAAGGCTATACCACCACAAAGGTGCCTGTCCCCTTTGTGGTGGTCCTGTACAACCAAGATGCGCCAAACGGCTCTGTACGCCTAGGTTCGTAGATGCGAACCCAGGCTTCTACCTGCGGAAATACAAAGAGCCGCCGCGAGGGCATTTGTGCCCACGCGGCGGCTGAAAATGGCTATAAAAGCTTAGGCTAGCGGTCGCGGCGCTTGGACGCGACGAAGCCGGCGCCGATGACGGACGCACCGGCGATGCCGAGGGCGGCGGCCGCCGTCGCGGCGTTGTCGCCTGTGGCGGCCAGAGTGCCCACGGACTTCTGGGCAGCGGTGGCCTTCGCGGCCGACTTGGTTGCAGCGGCCGTGGAGCTCGCCTGGGTCGGCGTTGCGGACGGCGCGACGGTCCCGCTGTCACCGCCCGGCTGCGGCATGGGAGCCGGGGTGGGCTCAGGCTGCGGCGTGGGCTCGGGCTCAGGCTCGACCGCATCTCCGGAGCTGATTACCACGCTGCGGGCAACCTCGTCGGAGGTCCTAACATCCTGGATAGTGGACGACCCGGCAACACCGATGACGAGCCCGTTTCCCGCAGTTTCTCGCACGGTGCCGCCGACGGGAGTCGTAATTACCGATCCGCCATCAATTGTGAGACAAGGGGCTGCATCACCTTGATTGACAGCGTAGATTGCCGCTGCATTACCCGACACCTCAACATTTGAATTAATGATGTCAATTCGAGGGATGGCGGACTGGGAGCCGGATTGGGAATATATTCCGTAGCCATGTTTACGACTGTGGCCAGTTCCGTCACCGCATCGAACTGTAAGGCTCGAATTCTCGACGAGCACCCGCGACACGCCGTCCTGCGCGCGCATCCAAACACCATCCATAACCTCGACACTATCACTCGCCACGAGCGTAACATCCGCTCCGTTGGTAATACTCAAATATGTATCCTTACCCCCGGACGAATACAGGGCGACCGACAACATGTTTGCATTGCGCGCCGCCGCATCTAATTTTGCGTTATCCACCGCGATGCAGCCTCCATGCTCGGAGGAGATGTTTTCGGCATAGACTGCAACGGCACCGAACCCCCCCATTCGCCTCCGCCTCGACGTGGACGTCGGCGCCCTCGTTAATGGTTATGTTGCCCGCCCGCGTATGAATGCCGATGGTATGAGGCACTTTGTTCGTTGCCGTCACGTTAACGTTGGCACCGCGGATGTCCACGTCGCCGCCGGTCTTACCGTCCCCCGAAACCGCTATCGTATCGGTCCCGGCCGTCGCGTTGAGAGTCACGTCGCCCGAGATGGCGAGGCTACCGCACTCGACCTTAACAGCGCTCCTGCTCTTCTGTGGTTCGGCCGTCGCGTTGAGGGTTCCCTCCCCCGTGATGGCAAGGTTGCCGTCCTTGACCTCGATAGCGCTCTGCAAGGAATCGGCCGTTACGGTGTTGGTGCCCGTCACGCCGATATTGAGGTTACCCTGAGCGCTGATACCGGCGCCGTCGTAGCCGTTGAGCTTCATGTCGTCGGCGCCGTCCCAGGACCACGTTCCGGCCTCGTCGCCGGCGCCCTTGTTGTACTGCGTGCCGCCAACGTTGACCCACTCGGCGGCGAGCGCCACACTCGGCAGCAGCAGCTGGCCGACCATGAGTGCGCAAGCCCCCGCGCAGGCGAGCTTGGCGCCCACGCGACGCCACGTTCCGTGGGAGAGCGCGCACGAGCGGTCGCGGTTGATTGAGTTGTCATGGATTTGCTTTTGCATGTGAGCCTCCTTGTCGTAAGGGGTGCTTCTGTAACACCATGTTACGAAAAGTTATCCGGGTCCCGGGGCACAAATTCGCATGCGGGCCATCTGCCAGCGCAAAAGGCAGTGGGCACGCGATTGCCAAGCGCGCCCGTCTTTCGAAAGGCCCACCCCCTACCGTCCTGGTCTAAAATCGGGGACACGATTATTCCGTCCAGCCAAAGGACCATCCTTGAACCTGAGCAAGCAAAAAACCAACGCACTTCTGGCACTCGCGCTCTTCACCTTCGCCTTCCTTGCCGCCGAGTTTCGCTTCGATATCAATGTCGGACTACTCGCCGGTGCCGAGCGTGTCGTTCTTGCGCAGGGCCTCATCCTGGGCGCCAGCGTGCTCGGCTTTATCGGATACGTGCCGCTACTCGGGCTCGCGCAGCGCAAAGGCCAGCCCAAGGCGATCACCACCGCCGCTGTCCCTATCGCCATCGTTGGCTTAACTCAAATCCAATCCCCCACGGGTCCGCTTGCACTCGAGATTCTGGGGTGCATTGCATTCCTTGGGCTCGGCCTTCTGGGCGCCGCTGCGCACCATACTTTCGCGCTGGCGTTCCAAGATGACCCCAAACTCGCCACCGGAGCCGGAGCTGCATACGCCGCGGGCATCCTGATGCAGTTCGCAATCAACCTGCTCGACTGCGACGGTATCGTCGAGCTCATCGTTCTTGGCGCGGCGACGATTGTCATCTCCGCCCTTAGCACTGCTTCCCAAACCGCAGACGAGGGCTCCAGCCACGCCGTCAATCCCTTTATCGAGCCCTCACACGCCCTTGCCAAGCAGGCGTGGTGGAGCATCGCACTCGTCATGATTCTCGCCTGCCTGTTCTCCACCCTCGACAACGTGGTCACGTTCTCCAACGCCCGCGGCACCATTGCCGTACAGAGCTGGCCACGCCTCTTTTTGGCAGCAAGCGGCCTCGTCGCCGGCATCGTCTTTGACCTTGCCGAGCGTCGCTACATGGGCCTTGTCATGCTCGGTGTCACGGTGCTCTCCACCATCTCAATCTTGGCTGTGGAAGCCGGCGCCGACCCCAACTTGGGCCTCATCGTCTTTTACCTGAGCTCAGGCTTTTTCGTCACGTTCTTCACCGCCACGTTTACGCAGCTGGCACCGCGCATGCGTGCACCCGCCCTGTGGGCCGGCATGGGCCGTGCCGCCAACAATGTATGCGCGTTCACCACATCGGGTGTCTCGCTGGCGTTGGTCGCCTCGGGCAATGTCGCCCTCATCATGATTGGTGCGGTCATGCTGCTCGTAGCGGCCAGCGCGGCGTTCGTTGCCGCGGGTCTATTCCGCCTGCCCCAAACCGAGCAGGAGCGCGAACATCAAAAGCTTGCCGAGGAAGCACTCGCCGCGCCCAGCATCGAGGAGCAGCGTCAGGCCTTCATCGCCGATCACGCTCTCACCCCGCGCGAAGTCGACGTGCTAGTTGCCGTGACCCAAGACGAGCGTCCGCTCAAACAGATCGCCGAGGAACTCGGTATCTCGATGCGCATGGTGCAGCGCCACCTGAGCTCCATCTACCAAAAGACCGACACGCAGTCGCGCGCCGGTCTCACCAAAGCCTTCCCCTCCGCCTAAAACAAAAACCACCACAAAGGTGCCTGTCCCCTTTGTGGTGGTTTTGGAGTCTAGCCTTCGAGCTGAGCTACTTTGTAGCGGTAGGCTGCGGCGATGACGTCCTTGCAGCCCTCGCGGCCCAGCTTGGCGCGGTTGACGACGATATCCTTACCGCTCGTCATCTTCCACTTGCCGGCGCTGTATCGCTTGTAAAACGCCTCGCGCGCCTTCTGCTGCTGCTTGACCAGCTTGGCGCCCTTCTTTTTGTTGAGGCCACGCTTCTTGCGAACGATCTCGACGCGGTCCTCAAAGGGGGCGGTCACCAGCACGGCAATGTGGTTGGGGTTATTGCGCAGCAGGTAATCGGACAGGCGACCCTCGATAATGCAGCTCTCGGTCTCGCCCAGGTCCAAAATCACCTGGCTCATCTTTTGGAACAGCTTGTCCGAGTACGAACGGGCATCGTAACGGTCGGGCAGAAACGCCATGTTCTCCACGGCCAGGCGCTCGTCGTAGGCCGCCATCTTATCGAGCGACTCGCCCGCGCGCAGCGACGCGCGCACCAGCAGCTCGTTGTCGTACAGCGGAATCCCCAGCTCATTGGCGAGGATACGGCCAATCTCGTGGCCCTCGGCACCAAAGTCACGCGCGATGGTAATGACCACGGGGTTCTTCTTGTTCACCAGATCGCTCATCGCGATTCCTTTCTCTATGTGACAAAGGGACTGTCCCTTTGTCACATTCTACGCTGCCACCACTCGCCTCTGATACGCTCTCACCAGCAGCGAGATGCCAAAGTTGAGGATAAAGTACATCGCGAAGGTAAAGCCGTACAGGGCAAGCACCTGGGAAAGTTCCGATGTCTGCGCCATAACGACCTTGGTGGAGTACATAAACTCCGCCACATTGATGCCCGCAAGATACGAGGAGTCCTTAATCACCGTCGTGCACTGGCTAAAGAGCGCCGGGATGATGGTCTTAAACGTCTGCGGCAGAATGATCATGCGCATCGTCGCGAAGAAGCCAAAGCCCTGGCTCTGCGCCGCCTCAAACTGGCTCTTGGGAATCGAGTTAAAGCCGCCACGAATGATCTCGGCCATGACCGCCGAGGTAAAGATCGTAAAGGCCAAGACCGAGATCGCCACGTCGTCGCCCTTGACGGTGAAGTAGATAAACAGGATCCACAGCAGGTTCGGCGTGCAGCGGAACAGCTCGATATAGGCACTCACCAAAATCGAAAACGGGCGCAGCTTGCCACGGCAGTACTGCTTGATCATCGCGAGCACGGTGCCGAGGATGATGGAGAAGATGATGGCAAAGAACGAAATCTCGAGCGTCTTTGCAAAGCCGAGCATGATAAAGCTCAGGTTATCGGCGTTGAAAATCTGCATCGCCTACGCCTCCTTTGCGGCAACATCGGTCACGCCGGGGATCACCTTGGCGCGGGGACGGAGCTTAGAACGGCGCTCGAGCCACTGGACGAGCAGCGCCAGCGGGAAGCAGATGATAAAGTACATCGCGCATGCCAGGATATATCCCTGCAGGTAGCCATAGGTCGAGACAAAACCATCGGCGTTGTACATGAGGTCGCCGCCGGCGATAAGCGCAAGCACCGAGGTGTTCTTGACCAGGTTGAGCGCCTGGTTGCACAGCGGAGGCAGGATAACCTTAAACGTCTGCGGCAGAATGATGTAGCGATACGCCTGAACGCGGCTAAAGCCCTGCGAGAGCGCCGCCTCCATCTGGCCGCGCGGAACAGCCTCGATACCCGTACGGATAACCTCGGACACGTAGGCGGCGTGATACAGGCCGACACCTAAAAAGCCGAGCGCAAACGAGGAGATGCGTACGGGGTTGTCCGCCCCCGTAATGGCCTGAAGCAGCTGAGGGCCCGCCATGTACATAAAGAACACCTGAACGGGCAGCGGCGTGTTCTGGTAGAACTCAACGTACACGCGGCTAATCGCGCGCAGCACGCGGGAGCGCGTGGTAGAAAACACACCCAGCAGCGTGCCCAGAATCAGCGAGAGCGCCAAGCCGGCAACCACGACCTGCAGCGTGACGAAAAAGCCATCCCAAAAGCTATCCATCTCGCTAAAGGTCATCTGCCATCGCATGGGATCGAGGAGTCCATCGAGCATGACGAGCGTTCCTTCCTATCTTTCCTAACAAATCGCCCGGACGCACGGGCATCCGGGCGATATACGGCCATCGCAAGCGCCCATCGCGCTGGTCACGATGAAATGAGCTTACGTTAGAGCAGGTCCCACTTGGTGTATTCCTCGTCAAGCCAGCCATCCTCTTTGAGCTTCTTGACGGTATCATCGACGGTCTTGGACAGGTCGCTGTCCTTCTTGGTGGCCACGCCGTAATCCTGGGCACCAAACTCAACATCGGGCTCGAGGAGCTCGCAGTCGTCGGTGGTGTAGCCCTTGAGCGTGGAGCGGTCCATGGCGAAGGCGTCGATGTTGCCGGCGTCCAGGGCGCTCTTGATGGACGGGTAGTCCGGGAACTCCTTGAACTCGGGCGTGGCATCGGCGTTCTGATCCTTGAGCATCTGAAGCACCAGGTCCTTGGTGGTGGAACCCTGGGAGACGCCGATGATCTTGCCGTCGAGGTCGGCCATCTTGGTCATACCGGACTTCTTCTTGATCAGGATACCGACGTGATCGGTGCGGTACGGGGTCGAGAAGTCCCAGCTCTTCTTGCGCTCGTCGGTGATGGTGTAGGTAGCGGCGATGATGTCGAGCTGGTCGTTGTCGATCAGCGGGCCACGGGTCTTGGGCGTAACGTCGGTGAACTCGCAGAGCTCCTTCTCGACGGCCTCGTCATACGAGACGCCCAGGACGGCAGCGGCGATCTGATAGCACAGGTCGATCTCGAGGCCCTCATACTTCTTGGTCTTGGTGTCGAGATAGCCGTAGCCGATAACGTCCTTCTTGACGCCGCACTTGAGCTTACCGCGGTCCTTGATGGCGGCGAGCTTGGAGTCGCTGCTGCCGCTGGCGGAACCGGACTTGCTATCGCTGCTCGAACCGCAGCCGGAGAGCGTGCCCATGCTGGCAACGCTCAGGATGCCCATACCGGCTACCTGCAAAAACTGACGACGAGACATATCCATTATTGGTACCCCTTCCACGTGATACGCATTGCAAGGCGACGCAGCCGCCGTGCTGCCGAACCCTTTCGGCATATCTCGATGCGGTGAGCCGCACACGAAATCAAAAACAAATAAACGGACGAGTAATTAGTGGAGAATCTTGGACAGGAAGTCGCGGCAACGCGGATTCTCCGGATTCTCGAAGAAGTGATCGGGTGTGCCCTCCTCCAGGATCTGACCGTCGTCCATAAACACGACGCGGTCGGCCACCTGGCGCGCAAAGCCCATCTCGTGGGTGACGCAGATCATGGTGATGTTCTCCTGCGCGAGCTCGACCATAACGTCGAGCACCTCCTGGACCATCTCGGGGTCGAGTGCGGAGGTCGGCTCGTCAAAGAGGATGATGGGCTGCTTGGTGCACAGGGCGCGAGCGATGGCCACACGCTGCTGCTGACCGCCCGAGAGGTTCTGCGGATACTCGCCGGCCTTCTGGGCGAGGCCGACGCGCTCGAGCGCGGCCATGGCCGTTTTGGTCGCCTCTTCCTTGCTCTTCTTTTGCAGCTTGATGGGGGCAAGCGTCAGGTTGCCAAGCACCGTCATGTTGGGATAGAGGTTGAACTGCTGGAACACCATGGAGCTGTACTTGCGGGCCATCTCCAGGTGATTCTTCTTGGTGAGCGGCGTGCCGTCGATGATGACCTCGCCCGACGTGGGCTCCTCGAGGTAGTCGACGCAGCGGATGAGGGTCGACTTGCCCGAGCCCGACGGCCCGATGATGACGACCTTCTCGCCAGCCTTGACGGTAAGGTCGATGTCCTTCAGAACGTGCAGGTCTCCGAAGTATTTGTTAAGTCCTTTGATCTGAATCATGTCGGACATGAACGAGTTCCTTCCTAATCTGCCCTAAAACCGGGGCACTTGCGCCCCGAGTCGCTGTAAGCTCTTTTGGGTTTCTCATAATACCGTTTGCATAAACGAGTCGGCCTCAAAACGCCCTGTTGAACCCGTTTAGAAACCCGAATGTTACAAACGAGATACGCAAACGCCACCTTTTATGCGATGGTGCGGCACGAAATTCGAGTACCCAGCTAAAAATATCCAATACTCGCTATCCAAACAACTCGTTGGACAACTCATTGGGGACAGACTTAAATGAGTGCCCGCTCATTTGGTACTCATTTAAGTCTGTCCCCAATGAGCGCCCGTCCTGTGCAAGCACCAAAAAGGACGCGACCGCGATGGTCACGCCCCTCAACATCTGCTATGTGTCGGTCAGCCCTTAGGCAAGCTTCGCGCCGACGATCTTTGCAGCCGCAGGCTTATCGAAGTTGCCGCCGGTGGCCTTGCCCAGAGCGCCCATGACCTGGCCCATCTGCTTCTTGGAGGTCGCGCCCAGCTCGGCGATGACCTGCTCGATCAGGGCCTCGAGCTCCTCGCCCGAAACCTGCGCGGGCAGCAGGCTCTCCAGAATCTTGACCTGCTCGGTCAGGTTGTCGGTACGCTCCTGGTCGGT
>CAKUHK010000015.1:0-34007 GCA_934655965.1 uncultured Collinsella sp. | reverse complement strand
TGCAGATCGTATCGATGGTCCATCAATGTCATCCGCGTCTCGTCGTCCATGTCGAGTCGCAACTTGGTATCGAGTGCCGTGATCATATGCGCCAGATGGCCCATGGTATACGGGCCGTCGGTCTTGCCGTGGGGTCCGAGATAAGGGTCGGTCAGCTCACGGAAGGCCGGATCGTCCATGGTCTCGGCGCAACGATTCGCCGAAAACTCATGGTTACTCAGGGCCTCGTCGATGGGCAGCAAGGCGAAGTTCGCAATCGTGGCGGCGGCGAAGTCGGTGTCGTATCTGCCGTGCAGGGCACGGTCGATGCGTGCCTGGAGTACGGTGCCGGCGGTTTGGGGATGGGTGTTCATGGCGTTTCCAATCTGTGATGTGCTTGCTTGCGAGTGGTGTGCTGGGTGTCGTTGGTGATGTGCTTGCGGTTCTTGATGTGCTGGATTGGGTGCTATGGGGCCAATATGCTCGAAGGACGTTTGTCGGGTGATGGGCGTGCTCCGTGCTTAGACGGGACAGCTGACGTTAGCGAGCGCCTCGGACGGTCTTGCTCCGTTATTTAGTTGTCGATAAAAGATGCTTGGTGTTCATATGCCGATCTTCTTTCTCTTACACGCTGAAAACTGAAACTGAATATGCTCGATCAAATGGTGACCATCGTTGCGGTCATCTTTAACTTAATCAGGCTCCAGCGATTTGGCAAGTATCTTTTTCAAAAATGTTCTTCGGGGGATGCTCGGCTCGGATATGATGGTGCGCGGCAAACTCAACGCAGGGAGGCACATATGGCAATCAAGGCCATTGCAATGGATATCGACGGTACGCTCACCAACGACCAGAAGGTGATCAGCCCGCGCACGCGCGAGAAGCTGCTCGCGGCGCAGGAGTCGGGCATCAAGCTCATCTTGGCTTCGGGCCGTCCCGCGTGGGGCCTTCGCGCACTTGGTCAGGAGCTCGACCTTCAGAATCACGATGGCCTGCTGGTGGCTTTTAACGGTGCGCACGTGGTCGATGCTCAGACCGACGAGGTACTGTTTGACCAGGCCATGCCGGTTGACGAGCTGCACCGCCTGCTCGACCACCTGCGCAACTTTGACGTGATCCCCATGATCTCGCTCGGTCGCGACCTACATGTCGTGGACTCGTATCGCTGCATAATCACGTTGCCGGACGGTTCGCAGAAGAACATCGTCAAGTATGAGCGCGATGCGTGCGATCTTAAGATTCGCGAGGTCGAGAGCCTTCATGAGGTCGCGGATGCCTATCCGGTGGACAAGCTGCTCACCGCGGGCGATCCGGCCTACCTGCAGGCGCATCACGAGGAGATGTACGCACCCTTTACCGAGACGCTTTCGGGTATGTTTACGGCCGACTGGTACTTTGAGTTTACGGCGCCTGGTATCGATAAGGCACGTGCGCTTCAGGGCGCTCTGCCCAAGCTTGGTATCGATGCCAGCGAGGTCGTTTCGTTTGGCGACGGCCAGAATGACAAGTCCATGATCGAGTGGGCGGGTACGGGCGTTGCCATGGGTAACGCCGTCGATGAGGTCAAGGCCGTGGCTCAGATGGTGACCGCCAATAACAACGAAGATGGCATCGCGGTGGCACTCGACAAGCTGCTGGGTTAGAATCGCCGATAGTGCATGGTTCGGGCGTCCGCTTGCGGGCGCCTTTTTGTTAGGGAGGGTGCCGTGTCCGCATTTCCGTTCGACGCCGTTATCTTTGACATGGACGGCGTCATCGTCGATACCGAGTATTACTACCTGGGGGAGACCGCTGCGTTTGCCAAAGAGCTTGGGCTGAACCTGACCCAAGAGGAGCTGAACGGGCAGGTTGGTACCTCGCATCAGTTCTTTTTGCATATGCTGGTCGATTGGTTTGAGCGCGCCGGAAAGGGGCACTTTACCGGCGAGGAGGCATTGGATCGCTGGGATGAATGGGCACATAAACGACCGCGCGATTATCAGACCTTGATCAATCCGGGCGCCGTGGAGACGATTCGCGAGCTCCCGCGCCGCGGCGTTCGCGTGGCGCTGGCCAGTTCGTCTCCCATGGACAGCATCGAGGAAGTGCTCGATGCGTGCGGTCTGTCGGATGCCTTTGAGTACGTGGTGAGCGGCGAGCAGTTTAAGGAGAGCAAGCCCGAGCCCGATATTTACCTGCATGCGCTGGATCTGCTGGGGCTGCCCGCGGACCGCTGCTGCTGCGTCGAGGACTCCGTGCCTGGTATCACTGCCGGCAAGCGAGCGGGCTTGACGGTGATCGCCAAACGCGAGGAGCGCTTCGGCTTTAGCCAGGATGCTGCGGACAAGATTATCGACCAGCTTCCGGAGCTGCTGGGGCTTGCATAGAGCCTGGATGGTACTTTTGTCACAGCATTGGTTTCGTTGGCGAGAGGGGAGCGGAGTCATGACATTTAACGTTAGCGCACTGGGGTTTGGCGACAACGTCGTCGATCGCTACGAGCATGTCCACACGATGTATCCGGGTGGCAATGCAGTGAACTTTGCCGTCTATGCTAAGAAGTGCGGCGCTGTGCGCGCTGCATACATGGGCATTTTTGGCAACGATGCTGCCGTCGAACATGTTATTGCGAGCCTCGAGGGCGAGGGGGTGGAGCTTGCCAAGTGCAAGCAGCTCATCGGCGAGAATGGCGCGGCGCGTGTGACCGTCATCGACGGCGACCGCGTGTTCCTGGGGTCGAACGAGGGCGGCATCCGTGGCGATGCGCGCTATGTGCTCGATCGCTTTGATCTGGCATACATGAAGCAGTTCGACGTAGTCCACTCGGGCAACTACTGCTTTACCGAGCGTGAGCTCCCCAAGCTGAAGGCTGCGGGCATCACCGTATCGTTTGACTTTTCGGACGATTCCACCGATGAATACTATGAGCAGATTGCCCCGTTTGTCGACTTCGCCTTCTTTAGCGCCGCGGACGCTGCGAGCGAGGATGAGATTCGCGAGCGCCTCGCCTGGGTGAAGAGCCTGGGCCCGCGCTTTGTGTCCGCGACGGCGGGCGCCGAGGGCTGCATCGCCTATGACGGCGAGCGCTACTATCGCCAGCTGGCAAAGCCCGTAACGGACATGAAGGACACCATGGGAGCCGGTGACTCGTTCCTGACCTCGTTCTTGATGTGCTACCTCGATTCCGCCAAGCGTGGAGACAGCGGTTCTGAGGTTATTGAGCGTGCGCTCGATTTTGCGGCTGGATTTGCCTCGACCGTATGCGGCATGGAAGGCTCCTGGGGCCACGGAGCTCCGATTTCCGAATAGCTAAGCGGCCTTGGGGAGTCGTTTTAGCGTCTTCCCAAGGTCTAGTGGGCAAAAAATGCCAAATATGAGTACTGTCACTAATTTGGTAACAGCGAAATAAGGCCCTTGAAGCCTCTGATGAGTGTCTGTGGACGATTAAAACTTGTTTGACGTGGCTTTGATTGACGTGGCTTTGAGTATGCTAAAACGCCCTGATAATGAACAGCCGTCCATTATCAGGGCGTTGTTTTGATGCGAAATAATGTGACCAACCTTGCAACAGTACTCATATTTGGCCTTTTTTGCCCACTAGGGTCAGCGGAAGTCAAAAATGGAGCGTGAATTTGCTAAAACAACCGACTCGATGCGTCTTGCATCGCAGTTTTTGAGCGTGGCGATGCTTTTGGAGACGCTTGTGAGCGATTCGACGAGTGACTGCGCTGTCGTGTCCTCATTTTCTTCGGTCGGTGCATCGGTTTCGAGTAACAAGCGATCGAGCGGAATCTGCCGGGCGTATTCGCGTCCGCGTTTGGTGGCAAGCATGCGCTCGTTGATGGAAAAATAGCAGCCTGCGTTGCGTGCGCGGGCGAGTTCGTCCGAGGTGCCGCTAAACCAGTGGAAGATAACGGTAGGGGAGTTGGGGCTGTCGTTAAAAACGCCGTTCGACTCCAGGATATCCAATACAGCTTTCGCCGAGCGAACAGCATGGATGGATAGTACACGCCTGGGGATCGAGTGTTGCGATAACGTCTGGCAAAGCTGCTCAAATGCCTGCGTCTGGATTTCCTCGGTGCCCGCAAAGCGTGATGAAAAGTCGAGCCCGACCTCGCTGATAAAACGTTCCCGGATGGCGAGTTCACAAAGCATGTCAACTTCGGCGGCTCCGCATCGGCCGTCGGCAATCCACCAGGGGTGGAGACCCACTCCTGGAATGATATTGGAGCTATAGCTGGCGCGCTTTTTTGTCGTTGCGAAGTCGCGAGGGTCAACGCCGCAGTCAAAAAGCCCCAGCCCCATCGTCGTAGCTTCGTTGGCTACGGTTTCCGGGCGGCCCATCATATCCAAATGGCAGTGAGCGTCAAAGAGCTGCAACTCCATCGCGATGTGCCTTGCTAGTCCAGGCGCTGACCGTCGGCGCGAACGCGCTCAGTACCGCGTCCGCTGATCTGGCGAATGACCTCGCCGGCAATCATCTGGCCCATGATGGGCGGCATAAAGCTGGCGGTTCCGAGCTCGGTGCGCTCGTGGATGTTGGAGGGGTCGCGGGGCTGCGTCTTTACCGATTCTTCGCAGCTAAACAGCACATGCAGGCTTTTGATGCCACGCTTTTTGCACTCCTTGCGCATGATACGGCTCATGGGGTCGCGCACCGTGTCGAAGATGTCGGCAAAACGCAGGCACTCGGGATGCAGCTTGTTGGCCCCGCCCATGGAACTCACCAGGCGAATGTCGTGGTCCTGCGCGTATTTGGCAACAGTGAGCTTGGCCGAGATCGTATCGATGGCATCGATGACGTAGTCGAGCTTGCCGCCCGTCTGCTCCAAAACACTGGCGAAGAACTCGTCGATGTTGTCGCTCAGCAGGTATTCGGTGCGCTTGATGACGGTGGCAGCGGGGTTGATATCGTGAATCATCGCTTCCATAACGTCGACCTTGCGCTTGCCGATGGTGCTGTGAAATGCGATGGCCTGGCGGTTGATGTTGCTGGGTGCGATGACGTCCTTATCCAGAATTACGAAGTGTCCGATGCCGCCGCGAGCAAGTGCCTCGCAGCAGCTGGAGCCGACGCCGCCACAGCCGAGCACCAGCACCGTGGCGTTGGCGAGCTTATCGAGTGCCTCGCGGCCCATGATGATCTCGAGCTTGGTGTCGCGCGTCTCGACGGGCGCGGCGGCTACGGTTTC
Source organism: uncultured Collinsella sp. (assembly GCA_934655965.1). Lineage (GTDB taxonomy): Bacteria > Actinomycetota > Coriobacteriia > Coriobacteriales > Coriobacteriaceae > Collinsella. Next base: position 28,857 of record CAKUHK010000015.1, on the reverse strand, counting down.
GGTCATAGATATCCTCCGATGGGGAAGTGAAATACACGTTTAGCTATCGCCATTATAGGTATTATCGCGTTTATCGCGGTTTCGTTTGGGGTCTGTGGGCCTGTTGAAATAAGGATGAGGTTCGCATAAGATTGAAGCAGATGGCACCCGTTGCAGCGGGTGGCTAACTCCGAAACACGTTTATGGCGTGAGAAGTGGCCGTCTTCGCATTACGCGGGGGCGGCTATTTCATTCGACCTCCAATGTGGATGCCGAGCTCCACGGCCGCGATTACAAGCAATAACAACGTCAGGACATCGTCAATACTCATAGTCTATCTCCTTCTCGGGTAGAGAGGAGCTGGCCCATCTGCTTCTGGCCCTATTGTATCTAAAACCGAACGAATGTTCTATACTAAGTTGATATTAGATAATTAGACAAACATCTAAATACCGAGTATAGTGTGCGCGTCGAACGAACTGGTGAGAGGAGGTTCTATGCCGGGAGAGGGTTTTAAGGCACTGGCCGATCCAACGCGGCGGCGCATTTTGGAACTGCTGCGCGAGGGCAATTGCACGGCGGGGGAGCTTGCCGAGCATTTCGACATCAGCAAACCGTCGCTCAGCCATCACTTGGCAACGCTTAAGAATGCTGGGTTGGTGACCGATGAACGTCATGGTCAAAACATCGTATACAGCTTAAACACCACCGTCATGCAGGACTTGATCGGCTGGTTTATGGGCTTTACAAACGCTGAAGGTGATAAGGATGAATAACGAAAACAAGGGCATTCACGCCACGGGGGTATCGTCGCGCGTATGGGTCGCGCTTGCCGTGCTGTGCGCGGTCAACGTGGCGGCGCACCTCTTGGTGATGCCGAGCCTGCCTGCGCAGATCCCCACGCATTGGGGAGCGAATGGTGCCGTTAACGGCTGGGGTCCCAGCTGGATGGCCTCGGTGCTCGGCGCACTGCCGCTGGTGTTTCTCGCAATGTTCTATGTGGTGCCGCGCATTGACCCTAAGGGCGAAGCATATCGGACCTCGGGCAAGTTCTATCAGGGCTTTGTGATTGCTTTCACGCTGCTCATGTGTGCCGTGAGCTGGCTGGGGGAGCTTACGGTTTGGGGTGTAGTTCCCGCCGTTGGAACGGTCAACTTGCTGATTTCCGGCGCCATTGGTCTGCTCTTTATTGGCATGGGCAACTACCTGCCGCGCGTAAAGCAGAACTATACGCTTGGCATCAAGACGCCCTGGGCGCTTGCCGACCCCGAGAACTGGCGCCGTACGCAGCGTTTTGGCGGCGCCTGCTTTATGGTGCTGGGCATAGGACTCATCGTGATGGGCGTGGCGGGCAGTGTGCTTTCGAGCGAGGTCACAGCCGCGGCGATCGCGATCCTGGCGTTTGGGGCGGCTGGAGCCGCATACGTCTATTCGTATCTGCTGTGGCGAAAAGCCCAGCGAGCCGTTCGCTAAGGTTGCGGAAAACTAGCGTACGCAGGTCTAGATATGCTCTAGGGGACTTTTCCCAGGTAGTATTAGGGGGTGTGGGCAACCATGCCCCTTTTCGTTTAGCTTCAGAGTTGATTTCCTCATTTCGTTTCTATTAAAGCGAAACAAGAATTGGGAAACAGCAGGTAGAAAGGATAAGACAGGCAAATGGCAGAGTTCATCTACCAGATGTATCAGGCTCGCAAGGCCCATGGCGACAAGGTGATCCTTGACGACGTGACCCTGAGCTTCTATCCCGGCGCCAAGATTGGCGTTGTGGGCCCCAACGGCATGGGCAAGTCGACCCTGCTCAAGATTATGGCCGGCATCGAGGAGGTCTCCAACGGCGACGCTCGACTTACCCCCGGCTATACCGTGGGCATCCTGCAGCAGGAGCCGCCGCTCGACGACGACAAGACCGTCATCGAGAACGTGCGCATGGCATTTGGCGATATGATCGCCAAGGTCGATCGCTTCAATAAGATCGGCGAGGAGATGTGCGACCCGGATTGCGACATGGACGCCCTTATGGCCGAGATGGGCAAGCTCCAGGACGAGATCGACGCCGCCGACGGCTGGGATATCGATTCCAAGCTCGGCCAGGCCATGGACGCCCTGCAGCTGCCCGATTCCGATATGCCGGTCAACGTGCTCTCTGGCGGCGAGCGCCGTCGCGTGGCCCTGTGCAAGCTGCTGCTCGAGGCTCCCGACCTGCTGCTGCTCGACGAGCCCACGAACCACCTGGACGCCGAGTCAATCCTGTGGCTCGAGCACTTCCTGCACAACTATCAGGGTGCCGTCCTGGCCGTCACGCACGACCGTTACTTCCTGGATAACGTCGCCGAGTGGATTTGCGAGGTCGACCGCGGTCACCTCTATCCCTACAAGGGCAACTACTCCACGTATCTTGAAACCAAGGCTGCTCGTATCGAGGCCCAGGGCAACCGCGACGCCAAGCTCGCCAAGCGCATGGAGGCCGAGCTCGAATGGGTGCGCTCCAGCCCCAAGGCCCGTCAGGCCAAGAACAAAGCCCGTCTGGCCCGCTACGAGGAGATGGAGGCCGAGGCTCGCGCAAGCCAGAAGCTCGACTGGACCGACATTCGCATCCCCGTCGGCCCGCGTCTGGGCAACAAGGTCCTGGAGGCCCATCACCTGCACAAGGAGTTCGACGGTCGTGTGCTCATCGACGACCTTTCGTTCACCCTGCCGCGCAACGGAATCGTGGGCGTGATTGGCCCCAACGGCGTCGGTAAGACCACGCTGTTCAAGACGATTGTGGGTCTGGAGCCGCTGACCTCGGGCGAGCTCGAGGTGGGCGAGACCGTCAAGATCTCCTATGTCGACCAGAACCGTGAGGGCATCGACCCCGATAAGAACCTGTGGGAGGTCGTCTCGGACGGTCTGGACCACATGATGGTCGGCGAGACCGAGGTTCCGAGCCGCGCCTACGTGGCGAGCTTTGGCTTTAAGGGCCAGGACCAGCAGAAGCGCGCTGGCGTGCTCTCCGGCGGCGAGCGCAACCGTCTGAACCTAGCGCTCACGCTCAAGCAGGGCGGTAACTTACTGTTGCTCGACGAGCCCACGAACGACCTGGACGTCGAGACGCTGTCCTCGCTCGAGGCCGCACTGCTCGAGTTCCCGGGCTGCAGCGTGGTCATTAGCCACGACCGTATGTTCCTGGACCGTGTTGCCACGCACATCTTGGCATGGGAGGGCACCGACGAGAACCCGGGCAACTGGTACTGGTTCGAGGGCAACTTCGAGGCCTATCAGGCCAATCGCATCGAGCGCCTGGGCGAGGACGCAGCCCAGCCGCATCGTATTCATCGCAAGCTCACGCGCGACTAGATCGTTACGCGGTTTTCCAAACCGCGTAACTGCTCGACGCTGCGCGGGCCGCAAGCACCCCATCTTGCCGTTCAAGCCGTCGCTCGCGTACCGAAGTACGCGTCGCTCCTCTTTCACGGCAACCTGGGGCACTTGCGACCCGCTCGCTGTTGGTTACGCAACATCAACAAATAAAAACGGCTCAAATCCGGGTTTGGATTTGAGCCGTTTTTTACTGCTACTTGCGTCGGGCGATATCGTGAAAGACAAAGTAGTCGGGGCGGTGTCGCGAACAGGTGTATTCGAACATTTCTCCGGCGGCGGTAAAGACTTGGTTGGACACAACGGCCATGTAGCAGCCTTCGGGAAGGTCCAGCAGCTCATAGTCGCGCTTGGTGGCGGGTTCGACGGTTATTTGGCGACTGCTTTGGGCAATCTTAAGGCCAAGGTCCTGCTCGAGATATCGATAAATGGAGCTTGAGGCCTTATCGGCATCGAGCCCCTGTACGTCGCTTGCCAAAAAATAGCTTTCATCGTGAATGACTGGGCAACCGGCTATGGAACGAACGCGCTCGAGATGAATGAGATCTGACCCGATTTCAAACCCCGTTCTGTGGGCTGCCTTTTCGGTGGCTTTAACTTGCTCAAAGAGCGTCACCTTTGTTTCGGAATCAAGCTCCATGCGTCTGACGGACTCGTCGTATGTTTCGATACCTCCAACCTCAAACAGGGCGCGACTGCGTGGGCGCCAGATGACGCGGACGCCCTTGCCGTGAATCGGTTGCACCAGTCCCTCGTCGGCGAGCGCAGTGAGCGCGCGTCGAAGTGTGTTATGCGAACACTCGTATTTTTGGACGAGTTGGGCCTCGGAGGGGAGAAACGACTGAAACGGATACGTCCCCTCAAGAATGTCGTTCTTGATATCGTTGTAAATACCTTGCCAAATGGCTTTCATAGCCATCCTTTCAATCATTTAAATAAGTTGAGCTTTAGTATACCGTTCGAGCATGATGCCTGCCGTTCACCACGCAAAAACGACCGTTCATCCACTTATTCAAATAAGTCGAGCAACATAGAATCTATCTGATTAAACTAATTGTTGGATAGCAACTTATTCAAATAAGCTGCTATCCAAAAGATGGGTTGGCCACCTATGGTTCTATCGAATAACGCAAAAGGAGGAACGCATGGGCAAGTATGCGGACGACGCAACCAAGCTGCTCGAGCTGGTGGGAGGCAAGGACAATATTGCCGCTGTGAGCCACTGTATGACGCGCATGAGGTTCGTGCTCAACGATGAATCGAAGGCCGATGTGCCGGCTATCGAGGCGCTTCCATATACCAAGGGCAGCTTTACGCAGGCTGGGCAGTTCCAGGTCATCATTGGTAACGACGTCAAGGCCTACTATTCGGAGTTTACTGAGATCGCCGGAATCGAGGGCGTGAGCAAGGACGCAGCCAAGGCTGCCGCCGTCCAAAACCAGAATCCCATTCAGCGCGCCATGACGGTTATCGCCGAGGTATTTGCACCTATCATTCCCGCTGTTATCGTCGGCGGCCTCATTCTCGGTTTCCGCAATTGCATCGATTCGTTGTATGTGTTTGGCGACGGTACGCAGACGCTCGTGCAGCTGAGTCAATTTTGGGCTGGCGTCGACAGCTTTTTATGGTTGATTGGCGAGGCGGTCTTCCATACTGGCATTCCAGTAGGCATCTGTTGGTCGGTCACCAAAAAGATGGGTGGCACGCCTATGCTCGGTATCGTTTTGGGCCTGACGCTCATCTCCGGGCAACTTCTTAACGCCTATGCCGTTGCCGGCACGCCGGCTGATCAGATTCCGCATTGGGACTTTGGCTTTGCCCAGGTCAATATGATTGGCTATCAGGCGCAGGTCATCCCCGCGATTCTCGCCGCAGTTACACTTGGCTTCTTGGAGCGTTTCTTCCGCAAGATCACGCCCGAGGTCGTCTCGATGATCGTCGTTCCGTTCTGCAGCCTGCTGCTTGCCGTCATGGCCGCCCACTTTGTCCTTGGACCCATTGGCTGGTGGCTCGGTAGCGGTATCTCCGCCATCATTTACGCCGGCATCACCGGCCCGTTCCGTGCCCTGTTCGGCGCTCTCTTTGGTGCGTTTTATGCGCCGCTGGTTATTACCGGCCTGCACCACATGTCTAACGCCATCGACTTGCAGCTGATTGCCGATTTTGGTGGCACTATGCTTTGGCCCATGATCGCGCTTTCCAATATCGCGCAAGGCTCGGCTGTATTGGGCATGGCGTACCTGCAGCGTTCCAACGATCGTGACCAGCAGGTAAATATCCCCGCCATCATCTCTTGCTACCTGGGTGTTACCGAGCCTGCCATGTTCGGCGTCAACCTTAAGTACATGTTCCCGTTTGTGTGTGCCATGATTGGCTCCTCCCTTGCTGGTCTTTTGAGCGTGGTGACAAACTGCACCGCAAACGCCGTTGGCGTCGGTGGCCTGCCGGGAATCCTTTCGATGCAGCCTGACAGCTGGGCGATGTTTGCGGTTTGTATGCTCATCGTGCTGGTCGTTCCTTTTGTTCTGACGGTTATCGTGGGCTCCAAGAAGGGCATTCGCGAGGAGGCCGAGGCCAGTGCCGCCGAGATTCGCGCGGAGTTGGCCGCTCAGGATAAGTAACCCTACGTGCCCTACGAGCGCCGCGGTGGCTTTGCCCATCAGCGGCGCTCTTGTATTTCATATTCCCTGGTGATGAGCGAGGACGAGCAATGCTCGATATCAGTAATAAGGTCGTGTACCAAATCTATCCCAAGAGCTTTAACGATTCTAATGGCGACGGCTGGGGCGATCTGCCCGGCATCACGCAAAAGCTCGACTACCTCAAGCAGCTTGGTATCGATTACCTCTGGATAACCCCATTTTTTGTCTCGCCGCAAAAGGACAACGGCTACGACGTGGCCGATTACCGAAGCATCGATCCGCGATTTGGAACCATGGGGGAGTTCGAAGAGCTTTCGCGCGAGGCGCATGCGCGCGGCATCGGCCTTATGCTCGACATGGTATTCAACCATGTTTCGAGCGAGCATGAGTGGTTTCAGCGAGCCATCGCGGGCGACAAGCGCTACCAGGACTACTTTATTTTTGAAGAGGGGACACCGCGTGAGCTTCCCTGCAACTGGGATTCGAAGTTTGGCGGTCCCGCCTGGACCTGGGAACCTCATGTTGGCAAATGGTACCTGCATCTATTTGACCCGGGCCAACCCGACCTCAACTGGAAAAATCCTGAAGTGAGGCACGAGGTTGCCGATGTCTTGCGTTTTTGGCGCGAGAAGGGCGTTGACGGCTTTCGCTTCGATGTAATCAATCTAATCGATAAGCCAGATTCATGGGAAGACGACTACGAGGGCGATGGCCGCCGCTTTTACACGGACGGTGCGCGTGTGGACAGCTACATCCAGGAGCTGGTGCGTGAGGGCGGCATCGAGGGCATGATGACGGTCGGAGAGATGAATTCGACGGGCCTTGAGGCTTGCATTCGATATACGCAGCCTCAAAACCACGAGCTCGCTATGACCTTCAACTTCCATCATCTGAAGGTCGATTTTGAGAACGGGAGGAAGTGGGTAAACAAGCTTCCTGACTTCGCGCTGTTGCAAAAGACTCTCGCCACCTGGCAGGAGGGTATGCAGGCGGGCGGTGGTTGGAATGCCGTGTTCTGGGACAATCACGACCAGCCACGCGCCCTCTCGCGTTTTGGGACCGACGGTTCCCTGCGCATTCCCGCGGCAAAGATGCTCGCGCTCTTTATGGACCTGTTGCGCGGCACGCCCTATATCTATCAAGGTGACGAGCTGGGCTCGACCAACGCACACTTTACGAGCATCGAAGAGTTCAACGATGTCGAGAGCCGCAACTATTACCGTATCTTGCTCGAGCAGGGAAAGGCACCCGAAGAGGCGCTCGCGATCATTAACATGCATTCGCGCGATAACGGCCGCCTGCCCATGCAGTGGAATGGCGAGGTGCACCATGGTTTTTCGATCGCTGAGCCTTGGGTTCCGATGGCTCGCGATGCGAAGGATTGTAGCCAAGATGAGATAACGGCGGAGCTCGAAGTGGGCGTTTCGAATTCAATTTTTGAGTTCTATCGTCAGGTGAATGAGCTGCGGCACGAGTTGCCTGTGGTGGCGACGGGCAAGGTCCGTTTTGTTGACGCGGACAGTGCGCCCGTGCTCGCGTATGGGCGATTTGGCAATCTTCCTGTCGGAGAACCCTATGATGCGTCGGTGGCGACGATCGAAGACATGTCCGCGCCTGGATCGATGCTTGTGGTTGCCAATTTCTCCGATGATATGAGCGAGGTGGGACCGGAAGTCCGGGAACTGTTGGCTCAAGGGGAGTGGGACGTGCTGTTGCGCTCTTATGGGGATGTTGAGGACCTGCAGGAACTTCGCCCCTTTGAGGGATATGCGCTCATTCGTAAATAGGCGCATGGGTATTGCTTGCCCGGGACATCGCGGAAACAGGGAAAAGGCAGCAGCGGCAGGCCATTCTCGCCGATGCGGACAGGGAAGCCAAGCGGCGCATTGAGCTCTTTGACTAGCACTTCAAGGAATTTTTGAGCACGCACACCTGATTGAGGAGAAAGGGCCGTATGAAACCAGAAAACAAAGCAACCGATACGGCTGTGCCCTCCGTGGACGAGCTCACTGGCGAACTCAACCGAGAAAAATATCGCAGCCGATACAAAAAGCTGCTGCGCAGCACCATCTATACGCTGGTGGTCGTGGCCGCGATCAGTGTGCTGATGGCTACACTGCTGCTGCCGGTTTTGCAGATATGCGGCACCTCCATGAATCCGAACCTGCAGGAGGAGGACATCGTGGTGTCGGTGAAGTCCCCACAGTTCAAAACCGGTGACATAATCGCCTTTTACTATAACAACCGCGTTCTTGTCAAGCGCATTGTCGGCTGCCCCGGCGACAGCGTTGTCATCACCGACAGCGGCGACGTATATGTGAACAATACCCTGCTGGATGAGCCGTACCTAACCGAAAAATCCTATGGCACCGCCGACATTGAATATCCGTACACCGTACCTGAGAATTCCTTTTTCATCCTGGGCGACCACCGGGAAAGCAGCGTGGACTCCCGGTCGTCTCTGTTGGGCTGCGTGGAAAAAGAAGAAATCATAGGAAAAATCGTTTTCAGAGTGTGGCCGATCAAGCGGATCGGTTTTGTGGACTAACACCGCCTGGAAATACGGGGATAGGCTGTGTGGCAGAGGAATAAATCGTCGGGAAAGCTGTATTCCGGGTCTGGCCCTTGGACGGTTTTGGCATACGAAAATAGAAAACCGGCGCTGGGTGAGAACGGAAGCGATGTTCCACTATCCAAAACAGTATGAAAAAAGAAGAAAGGATACTTATTATGAAATTGAGCAGAATAATTTTGAGCCTGGTCCTGGCACTGGCTATGGTTATGGGATTGGCCACTACCGCTTTTGCCGAGAAGAATGAGGGAACCACCACTGAATCCGCTGAATCCGGTAGCATTACCATCACAAATGCCCTCAAAGGCGAGACCTATAATGCCTACCAGATCCTGTATCTGGAAAGCTACAATGCAGAGAAGGAAATATATGCCTACAAGGCCAATCCTGCCTGGGAAGAATGGCTGAGAACCCAAACGACCTACGTTTCCTTTGACTCTCAGGGCTATGTGACCTGGGTTAAGGACGCTAAGGCTGCTGACTTTGCTAAGGCTGCTAAGGACCAGCTGTCCGATAAGACTACTGACAAAAAGGTCACGCCTACCAAAGATGGCCCAGCTACTATTTCCAACCTGCAGCTTGGCTACTATCTGGTCGACTCTACTGTGGGTGCTCTGTGCGAATTGAATACCACAAAGCCCAGCGTGGAAATCACGGACAAGAACACGAAACCCACCATCGAAAAGAAGGTCCAGGAGGATTCTGACGGAAACTGGGGAGACGTCAATGATGCGGATATCGGCCAGACCGTGAATTTCAAGTCCACCATCAGTGCAAAGCCCGGCGCTCGGAACTATCTTGTGCACGATAAGATGGATGCTGCTCTGAAATTTGACAGCGTAACCTCCATCACGGCTGGCGACACCACCCTGGCTGCGGGGGAAGATTATACTGTAGTGACTTCCGGCCTGACCGATGGTTGCACCTTCCACATTGCGTTCACTCAGACCTATCTGGACAGCATCACTGCTGACACCAAAATCGTTATCAGCTACACCGCTAAACTGACGAGTGATGCCGTTGCTGGCACCGGTTATGTCAACGATACCTGGCTGGATTATGGCGACAATCAGCACACCGAGCATGATACCACCACTACTTACACTTGGAAGCTGCCCATCTACAAGTATCACATGGTTGGCGGGACCAAAACGGCCCTGGCTGGCGCTGAGTTTATTCTGTACAAGGGCAATGAAGAGAATAGAGACTATGCTCAGGTCACCGAAGGAAAGCTGACCGGCTGGACTAAGAAGAAGGCGGAGGCCACCAAGCTTGTCTCTGGTGATGACGGCATGATTGCGGTCGAAGGCCTTGACGCTGACACCTACTACCTGGAAGAGACCAAGGCTCCTGACGGCTACAATAAGCTGGCAGGTCCTGTCAAGGTTGAGATTTCCCACACTGTTTCCGACGAGGGTGCGCACATGAGCCATACCCTCAAGCAGGATACAACCGTCGTTAATAAGGTTGAAATCGAGAACAAGTCCGGCACCGAGCTGCCCAGCACCGGCGGCATCGGCACCACCATCTTCTATGTCCTCGGCTCTATCCTGGTCATCGGTGCGGTTGTCTTGCTGATCGCCAAGAAGCGCATGAGCGCTTCCGAATAATTCTTCCATTCTGCTTGCACTCCGGGAGGGCCTTGGCCCTCCCGGACCAAGTGCAATTTAGACCGTTGCAGAATTAACGAGAATCCTATGAAAAACCATCGTTCTACAATCCTGCTGATCTTAATACTCCTCATAGGCTTGTCCCTAATGCTGTACCCCTCCTTCGCCGATTGGTGGAACTCTTTCCACTCCTCCCGGGCCATTGCCAGCTACGAGGAACAGGTGGCAAATATCGATGACGCACAGTATGAGGAACTTTGGGACGCTGCCCGGGATTATAACCAGTCTCTGCTCCACCGTCCCAACGATTTCATCCTGTCTGACGAGCAGCAGGAGATCTACAAATCCCTGCTGGATATCGGCGGCAACGGCATCATGGGCTACATCGAGATCCCCGTAATCGATGTGATGCTGCCCATCTACCACGGCACTAAGGAGTCCGTCCTGCAGATTGCCGTGGGGCATCTGGACTGGACCAGCCTGCCCGTTGGCGGTGCGGGAAGCCACTGCGTGCTTTCCGGACACCGGGGCCTGCCAAGCGCCCGGCTCTTCACCGATCTTGACAAGCTCAAGGTTGGCGATGTGTTTATGCTGCATGTCCTGAATGAGATCCTGACCTACGAGATCGACCAGATCCTCATTGTCGAGCCCCAAGATACCGATCCCCTGCTGATTGAACCGGGCAAGGATCTATGCACCTTGATTACCTGTACCCCCTACGGCATCAATTCCCACCGAATGTTGGTGCGGGGGCACCGGATCGAGAGTCAGGAAGAACCGAAGGACATTCGTATCACAGCGGATGCCGTGCGGATTGAACCGCTGATGGTAGCGCCCATCGTGGCAGTCCCAATATTGCTGGTGCTTCTGATTATCCTGCTGCTGCCAAAGCAGAAGAAAGGGAAACTGTAGGTGCCGCCGATGAAGAATGGAGAAAAGGTCTATGGCAGGATATAAAATTTTTCGTTTAATCATTGTGATCGTCACGACCTTGGCACTGACTTTCAATGCGGTGATCCTTCCGGCTGCCGCATTGGAGGTCGGCTCCGTTAATGAGACGGGGTCCGTGGAGTATATCGAGGATGACCGCTCTGCTTTAGAGCCAGCGGAAAGCGAATTTGCAGAGAAGGAAGAAAATACGCAGAACGATTCTGTAGGGGCGGAAGAAGATACGCAGGACGATAAGAAAGAAAACATTCCGCAGGAGGGTGAATCCGGGCAGGAAGCGGATGCGCCCTCTGAGAATGCTGGGGATGCTGTCAGCACAAACCAGGAGGAAGTTGATGCATCCTTCGTGGGCTATTGCTCGGTATCGGAACGGAGCCAAATGTACGAGGCTGCAATGCCTGCGTTAGAGACGGTCGATGGTTGGGCGCTGGTTTCCAGTGAAGAAGAATTGCGCAGTGCACTACGTAGCTCAGAAGAAACCATTAAAATTAAACTTCGTGATAGTTTTTCTGTTGCAAACGCACCGTTGGAAATACCGGAAAACAAAAACGTGACCATGGATCTGAACGGGAAAACACTTAGCAACAAGAGTAGTGATAATTCCGAGGAAAGCCTTTTTAAGATTTTAACGAGGGCAACGCTTACTATCGAGGATGGGACGCAAGACATAAAAGAAAACAGCGTCGATCCGGTAATAACAACAAGTACAGGGAATAAGTATGGGAACACAGCATCTTATAAAAACGGAACCTTAACCTATTATGTCACTGAATCCCAAGTAACGGATTCGAACACAGGCAAAACAACAGAAACGGTGGATCAGTATGAGGTTCCTGTGCCCTCGGTACCACAAGAAGTGAGTGTCGGTACTGTCGGTACTCTGGATGGAAACGGAAAAGGGAAACCGATTTTCTGGATGTCAGGTGACGCAGCGAATCTGATTATTAAGGGCGGCAAAATCTGCAACAGCAGCAAGAGTGCCATCTATTGCGATTCATCAGGCAGCACAGTGCAAATTGACGGCGGCTATATTTATAACAATACATCGCACGGTAACGGCGGTGCGATTACCGCTAAAAGCGGAAGTACTATTCGTATAACTGGCGGGTGTATTTTTGAAAATACCGCTTCCTTCGATTCGCCTGCCTCCGATGGCGAGACTACCTACGGCTTTGGCGGAGCCATTTATTCGGAGGGGGCTAACGTTACTGTATCGGGCGGTTATATTTTCAGCAACTCGGCTAAGACGAACGCCAATGGCGGCGGTGGCGCAATTTATGCACAAGGCGGTAGTGTTGCGTTGAATGGCGGCTACCTTTTCGACAACAGCGCAAACGGTGGCTACGGCGGCGCGGTTTATATGAAGGGCGGTACCCTTACGGTTGGCGATTCGGCAGTGCTTGCGGGCAATCGTTCCGTAAAAGAAGACGGTATTGCAGGAACGGGTACGCTGGATGCCGGCGGCGGTGCGGTGGCATTGTTTGGTTCTAGAGTAACGATCAGTGGCGGTTATATCACCGGAAATGAATCTGAGAAAACCGGCGGTGGCCTCTATTGTAGAGAGCTCTCTGCAGTTACGATGGACAGTGGATATGTGACAAACAACAAGGCACAGAATTTCGGTTGCGATGCACATATTAATATGGATGGCGGTGGAGGAATCCGACTGGAAAATAAATCCAAGCTGGTACTTAATGACGGATATATCACAGGCAATATGGCCTGTAGTGGCGCCGGTATATGTGTGACAGGGAAAAGCAGCGATGCTCTGCTCACAATGAACGGCGGCTACATCTGTGCGAACCGTAACGAAGTGAACTGTGGCAAAGCAGAGCACCAGAAAGAGGGCGCTGGTATCTCAATTCGAGAATCTGAAGCCACCGTACATATCACCCGCGGATACATCAACAATAACTCCATTGCGCAGAGTGAAGACTGGGGCGGTGGCGGAATTTTCTGTACAGAGGGTGCTTACCTGTATATCGATAAGATACTGGCGACAAATAACCATGCCCGTGGCTTTGGCGGCGGTCTGGCAGGTTGCCCCACCGGACACGTTTTTGTGCTGGGCAGCGCTGCCGCTGTTTTCGATAATAGGGCGGATGGTACGCAATTGGCTGGTGCTGAATCTACCAAACATGCGGATAGGGACGCATTGACGGATACAACCTTTATGAAATCCGGCTATTCCGATTTCTTCTGTGCTTTGGGCGGTCAGGTGCATAAAAGCATGCTGGGCGGCGGCATGGAAAACTGGAGGGGAAGCTGCGATGGCCGGTATGTGAATGCAGAAGGTATGAGCGATGGTTGGCTAACTGCATATTTCCGTATGGGCCTGACAGCGAATCCTACTGATGCGGATAAGAGCACAGCGTACAAAGCAGCCGCTGATGGTCAAGCATTGTATATAAACGGAAATGAGTCCTACACCCATGGCGGCGCAGTAATGTGCAACGGCTTTATGTTCGTTGGTGACTGGTCGGAGCAGGAAAATATAACCGTCGGCTCGACTATGGATGTGACGGCAAAGAAGGCATTTGGACTGCCTCAATCCATTAATGTTATATACGATGAAGGACCTGACGGTGCCAATGACCAAGAGGGCAGCTCCCGCCTGTTTGACCATGATCCGGATACAAAATGGTGCAATACCAATGTGGAGCAAGCGCGTAAGGAAATTTTCTTTCATACGAATGAGCCGGTGAAAGCAATTCAGTATTCCCTAACAATGGCTAACGACCATGAGAGCAATCCCGATCGTGTGCCTGGTGCGTGGACATTGTATGGAAGTAGCGACAATGCATCCTGGACAGCTATTGACAAAGGGGATGCGGGCGACAAGGATACGCTCTTCAGTGCCAAAAATGGAGAGAAAGTTACATTCTCGATCATGCACCGGGGTAAGTACCAATACTATAAGCTCGTGTTTGATACACCAGGTGCGAACGGTGTCCAGTTCGCAGATTTTGAGCTTTATGACTTGACGCCATCATCAATGGGCGACAAGCAGTTTGCGTTTGAGGTCTATCAATTTCCCGCGTCCTATACGGCTGTAAAAGAAACTGCTCTTTCCGGACCTAAAGAGGTCAATGGTAACAACGAGGGATATGAGAAGCTCTTTGATGGTAATACGGGCACAAAATGGTATTACAAAGGGTCTGCTTCTCCTGATGCCATTATTTTCCGTACCGATCGTGCGGTAAAAGCGCTTCGGTATTCCCTTACAACGGCGAATGACCACAAAAACTATCCGGACCGTATACCCAAAGCATGGACGCTGTATGGAGGTGATAGTGAAAACGGGACGTGGACAGTGATTGCGCAGCATACAGAAGACGATAACTGCATTAAGAGTGCTGGCAACAAACAGGAGGTTACATTCGATATTCCGGACCCGGCTTCATATCAGTACTATAAGCTCGCCTTTGAAAGCTCTGAGAGCACTGAGATCCAGTTCTCCGAATTTAAGCTCTATACGGGAGAAGCAAATACACAGGAGCCTACATTGGTATCTACCGGTCATAACGATGCAGAGGGAAATATCACGTTCAGCAATCGGCTTTCGTTTGACCATGCAGGGACATACTTTTTCGGTGTGGTCGAGAAAAAAATGGAGGGGTCGATAGCCAGTGACCGGCACTGGTACAAGGTTGCGGTCACGGTGGGTACAAAAACTGAGGATATTACAGGTTCCAGTTCAAATCGCATAACAAAGAATACCTATTATGTTAAATCGATCAAAGTAGAGCAGTTCATGAACACTGAGGAACATGCAGGCACGGTGACGGAACAGGGCTCGCAGTTAATATGGGGGAAAGAATGGGATGTAGATGGTCTGGAGTATATTAATCATCCCTATCATTTGTTCCTGAGCGATAACGAAGATGAAACCGGAGAAGCCGGAGATAGCAGCAATAAATCTGTTGCTTTCGTGAATGTCCAGAAAGAGAAAACCGTGAATGTAACGGTTCAAAAGCAATGGGCAAGCTATGTGGACGCAAACGAATACAACACCTATTGTGTGACTGTTCAGTTGTTCAGAAAGAATAGAGAAGACGAGGATGCTAAATGGGAACCCGTGGGTGAAGAAAATGTTCTGAATCGAGCCGGAGCATGGAAACATACGTGGTACGAATTAGACAAGAACTATATCTATTCTGTCCAGGAGACGGAAGTATATTACTTTGATGGCTCCGGAAATAAAAAAGTCGTGTCACCACAGAGCTTTACCACGGAGTACTCGACTGACGGGGAAACATGGCAGGAAACATACTATGTAGCAGCCTTCCGACCCAATGACAGTGCAGAATCTGGGATCATTCAAATCCGGAACACGAAAAAGTACTATCTGATGCCCGAAACCGGCGGCACCGGCACCATGATCTTTGTGGCCCTGTGCGCTCTGGCTGTCATCTGCGCAGGCGTATTCCTGGTGACTAACAAGAGAATGAGCAAGGAATCCTTCTGATCCTGCATCTCTGACACACTGCACCGCCATGGGAGGGCGGAGGTTCGCCTCCGCCCTCCCGATGGCATATCCTTTTCCAAGGCGGACGCATCCCGAATACACTCGACACCGCCTATTGCAGGCGGCCGGACAGCCGTGTGTTCGGCTTCGTGTACCCTGGAACGCAACAGGAGATGAATCCGTGAGAAAGCGAAAAGTAATCACCTTAATACTGCTGGGCGTTTTCCTGGCGGGCCTCTCTCTCCTGCTGTATCCGTCCGCTAGCAGCTACTGGAACTCCATCACACAATCCAAGGCCATCGTGGACTATGACACCATTGTCAAGAGTCTGTCGCCTAAGGACAATACCGCCTATTATGAGCGGGCGGAGGAATACAACAGTGAGCTGAAGGCGCTGTCATTCCCGCTGACGGAATACCAGCAGATCAGCGGATACGATGATTGCCTCAATGCCGCCGGCAATGACATCATCGGCTATATAGATATCGACAAGATTCAGGTGAAGCTGCCCATCTATCACGGCACGGACCCCTCTATACTGAACCATGCCTGCGGACACATTCAGGGCAGCAGCTTTCCTATTGCAGGAAAGGGTACCCATGCGGCTATCTCGGCACACCGGGGCTTGCCCAGCGCAAAGCTGTTCTCGGATCTGGACAAGCTGGAGGTGGGCGACACCTTCCGGATTACGGTGCTGGACAAGACCTTTATTTATGAGGTGGATCAGATTAAAACCGTCCTGCCGGACGATGTGAGCGACCTGCTCATCGACGAGGAGAAGGAACTCTGCACCCTGGTCACCTGCACGCCCTATGGCATCAATTCCCATCGGCTGCTGGTGCGTGGCCACAGGATCGAATCTGAGGATATGCGCTCCTTTGGGGCTATATCGGATGCGTATATCATCGATCGGCTGATCGTTACACCGGTGGTGGCAATGCCCATCATCCTGCTGCTCATTCTGTACGTCTGCTTTAAGCCTGCGAAGCGGAAGCTTCCCATCAATGACGAGGGAGAACTGATATGAAAAGAATAAGCTACCGGATCGCAAACTTAATGCTGATTGCTGTGCTGCTCCTGTCGGGAGCAGCGACCGCCCACGCCGCCTCCACCACGGAGGCCGGTGATAAGGTGCAGCTGCGCAGTGATTGCACTCTGGACGTGACCTATTCCTCCGAGGGAATGGTCTTTGCCGGGCAAGACATCAAGCTCTGGCACATTGCGGATATTAACGAGGATGCGCAGTATGCTTTGGCCGGGAGTTTCCGGTCGTACCCCATCCAGGTCTCCGGCACCTCCTCTCAGAGCGAGTGGGATGAAATGACCACCACTCTGAACTCCTATATTCTCGCCGATGGCATCGCGGCTGACCAAACTGCCAAAACCGATGCGAGGGGCAAGGTCGTCTTTGATAATCTCACTGCTGGCATATACCTGGTTTCCTCAGTTCGCACAGAGCAGGACGGCAAATACTATGTGTTTGAATCCTTCCTGGCGGCCGTGCCAGGGGTGGACAGTGAGGGGCAGTGGGTGTATTCCGTCTCCGCAAGGCCAAAAATGAGTGTACACACACCAGCCAAGGGCGAGGTCACCTATAAAGCGGTGAAGGCCTGGAGGGATGGCGGCCAGGATCGCCCGGTCAGCGTCTCTGTGGAGGTTCGCAGGGACGGACAACTGCAGCAGTCTGTGACTCTCAGCGCTAAAAACAACTGGATGTACACATGGAAAGCCGTTGATGATGGCAGCGTATGGACCGTGAACGAAGTGAATGTGCCAGAGGGTTATACGGTGGGCATTCAGCGTAGCGGCGATACCTTCAGCATTACCAACACCAAGCCGGAGACGCCTGCAGGAAATATTCCGCAGACCGGCGACACAACAAATGTGACCCCGTATGTGCTCTTGATGGCTGCATCCGGGTTGGCGCTGCTGGTGATGGGCATCGTGTTGAGGAAGAAGTCCCATGCGAAGTAAAGGGCTTTCCATCCTTCTTGTTACGCTGGGCGTTTTGCTGCTGGCCGCTGCGGCGATAGTATTCGTCGTGCGACAGGCGCAGGATAAGCAAAGGGCAGCCGACATTCCCTCTCTGATTGAAAAAACCGAAGCAGCTCTGCCGGAGCGATCTGCGGGTGTTATCGAAAATCGCGCTGACAGCGCCATGGCTGCCGTGGAGATCGACGGAATTGATGTAATTGGCCTGCTGGAGCTCCCGGGCCGAGGCATTAAGCTGCCAGTAAGCGCAGAATGGGACAGCTCCGAGCAGAGCTTTCGTCCAGCCAGGTTTATGGGCAGCGTGTATGACGGCACACTGATCGTGGGAGGACGCAGTGAGGATGGCAATTTCGATTTTATCGATCAGCTGGACGCCGGGGAGGAGCTTACCTTCACCGACATGATCGGAAGGGTATTCCGGTATACGGTGCGTAAAATTTGCCACGCTGATAATGCCAGAGCCGAAACCTTGGCTGACTCAGAGAGCGCGCTTACCCTGTTTGCGAAAAAAAATGGAGCTTTTCTCATCGTCCGATGTGCAGCGGCATAGTGTTCTCCTCAATAGGAGGTGCAGAACAGCCCCTGTAGACAATGGCAAGCTGCGTCGTCCCACGCGATGCCGCTATGATTCATTATTTAATTTTTTGTATATAACCCATGAAGGGCCACCGCTGCAGATAGCTGCCCTACCCGGAGGTCGATGGCAAGGTGTAGCGCACCTGATACCCGGCAAAACAAAGCGTAAATATCTGTAACGCTGTATCCTCTGCTTAATGCACAATAAAACGGCTCAAATCCTGATTTGGATTTGAGCCGTTTGTCGTTACTGCTCGGGTTGCTCGACTTTATCGATAGTCCAGGTGGCTCCGAGGCCGCCGGCGGTGTTGCGGCGGATGCGCACGGTCACTTCGTGGCGTTCGCCGGCCTGCGTGTAGCGCAGCGGAAAGCTTGCACGGTTGCGTGCGGCCTCGATGGTGCCGCGCTCGCGGGCGATCCAGTAGTACTCGCCGACGATGCCGAGGGTGTCGGCGCCGTAGGGGAGATAGGTTGACAGCTGATGCAGGAGCGGGCCGGGGCAGAAGACTTCGGTCGCAAAGTCAACGGGGAAGTCCTCGGGGATGGACGGTGCTGCGGGTTCGGGAGCTGGTGCCGCAGCGGGGACCGGAGCCGGTACAGGTGTGGGAATCTGGTCGCAAACGGTTGCGGGCACGGGTTTGGTGGTGGGTGCGGGCTCAGTCGTTGCTTCCGGCGTGGCTACGGAATCTTCGGATTCCACGGTAGCAGGCGTGTCTGCAACTGCGGTTTCAACCTCAGATTGCGTCGTGCTCTCGTTCTCGACGCTCGGTTTTGCCTCGACGGGCGTGGATGCCATAGTGGTGATGCCGGCGTTGGCGTTCTCGGGGTCGTAGACCACGGTGAGCGAGATGGCGGGCTGCGGCGTCTCGGGCTCCGGCGTTGCTGCGGGGGTGTCTTGCTCAACGGGTTCGTCGGGCTGACCATCCTCGGCATCGTCGCCAAAGATATCGCTGTTTTGGAACGCAGGTGCCTCGGGTTGGCCGGTGGCCTCTTCGGTCGCCGACTCAGGGGCCTCGCCAGTTTCCACGATGGCTTCCTGCTCGGGTAGGGCTTCGGGACTAGCCGTGGCCGCGATTTCGGTTTCGATTTCTACCGTTGCCTCAACAAGGACTTCGACTTCTGCCTCAGGTTCCGCTGCTGCCTCGACCTCAACAGCGGGCTCAGGCTCGGGGCGTTTGATGTGCTTGGGGCGCACGGCCTTCAGGTCCTTTTCGCCGCGCTTCTTCTTTTTGTAGGACTGCTTGGCGCCCTTGACGGCTTTGGGCTTATCTTCGCCCTTGGCAAGGGCGGCGTCCCAGGCCTCGTTGGCGATGACGGTAGCATACAATCGCCCGCCCTTAAAGACGGTCAGCTTAATGCAGTCGTCGAGTTCCTCGAGCAGTTCGCGCGTGGACTCAAAGCCCAGGTCGTAGGCGGCCATATCGCCGGCGGCGAGCGCCTCTTCGACCTGCGTCATAAACGTTTGCTTGCCGCATCCAATTGCATCGCGCAGCAGGCGATACAGATAGATGTGGTTGCCCAGCGAAAGCGTGGGCTTAACTATTGTCTTGCTCATGGCAAATCTCCTCTTTACACACGTAGAGCATCTTACCATCGTCCGGGGTCTGCCACGGCGGCGCCTAAGGCACAGCGGGCGCGAACCGTTCCCGATTCGCGCCCGCTGTGCAGGTCGGTTGTCTGTGGGGCGGAGTGCCTAGTTGCCCGATGCCGCGCCCTGGCTTGCGCTGTCAGACGTTGTGCCAGATGCGGTGCCGTTTGAGCTGCTGGTGCTGCTGTCGGCCGTGCCCGTTCCCGATGCGTTGCTGCCCGTCTGGTCGCCCGTGCTCGGCTGTGAGCCGTCGGTCGTCTGACTTGAGTCAGTTGTGCCGGACTGAGTGCCGTTGTTGGTCGTGGAGGAATCGGCGTTCTGCGATTGGTCCTGGGTGTTCGAGGACGAGCTACTTGATACAGAACTGTCCTGGTTGGCGTCCTGCTGAGTTTGCTTATCTTGCGTCTGAGCGTTGCTGGTCGCGTCGCTCTCGGCTGTGCGCGACGAGAGGATCGGGTCGGGGCGTGCGCCCAAACCCTCACCGGCAGTGGTGATGAGGATGGCGCCGGCGCAGGCGATGACCGCGACGATCGCAATAGCGACCGAGAAGACGATGACCTTCTTTTGCGTCTGGCTGCGCTCTGCCGCGGCCTTGGCGCGTAGGCTGTTGGGGGCGACGCGGGCCGTGGTCGCGCGTCCCGCAATCTGGCGCATCTCCTGCGTGGTCGCGGCGCCGCCGAGGTGCTCGTTGACATTGGGCTCAACGGGCTCGTAGGTGCCGGCGGGGTAGTCGACGGCGGCGTGCGTTCCTTTGATAGCCTCGGCGCTGGCGGAGATAAAGTGGCGATAGACCTGCGAAGATACGACGGTGATGACCGAGCTCACGGCGGCACCGATCACCGAGCCGGCGATGCCAATCTTGGAGGCAAGTGCAACGCTTGTGGCCGCAGCTGCGGCACCGGCGATGATCTGGGGAATGGAAATGTCATCGAACAGGCCTTTTTTGGGCGCGATGGCCATGGTCTGGCCGATGGAGTGGTTCTCGTGAACGCCGTTGTTGAGTGCGGCGGGAGTCATGACGCGCGTGCGCGGCGCATCGGTGTACTTGGTCGTCATACGGGGTCCTCCCGGTGTAAATCTGCTTCGTTTCATGCAGCCATCAGGGTACCCATTCAATGTGAAACGCATATGTCGTTTGCCAGATACCATCAAGTTATCAATAGCTCACCAAATCGGTGGGATGCGGTCGAGCATGGCGATTGAACTACAATGGGACTTGCTGATTATGTTTAGAACGGCGGCTACGCACGGGAGCGTTTTTATGGATCTTCACCTTTTTCAGTCTGATGGCTTTTTGCGTGTGGCGGCGGCGTCGCCGCGGATTCGCGTGGCCGATGTCGAGGGCAATGCCGAGGTGGCGCTGACGGCTGTTCGCGAGGCTGCCGAGCGCGGCGTTCGTGCGCTCGTGCTGCCCGAGCTTAACCTGACCGGCTATACCGCGGCTGACCTGTTCCATAACCGCACGCTACTGCATGCTTGCGAGGCGGCGCTCGTGCGTATTCTCGATGAGACCCGCGAGCTGCCGATCGTCTTTACGGTCGGTCTTCCCGTTGCGGTGGCCGAGAACATCTACAACTGCGCCGCCGTGTGCTGCGCGGGCGAGCTGTTGGGCCTGACGGCCAAGAAGTATCTGCCCAATTATGGCGAGTTCTACGAGCGCCGCTGGTTTGCTCCGGCACCTGCCGATCCCATGTGGATTGAATTTGCCGGCCAGGGTCCGGTGCCGCTTGGCTCGGGGCTTATCTACCGTTGCTGTGACGAGGGTGCCGAGGACATAGTGCTTGGCGTTGAGGTTTGCGAGGACTTGTGGGTGCCGGCGCCCCCTTCGACCGAGATGGCGCTTGCCGGCGCAACGGTGATCCTCAATCCGTCGGCTTCGGACGAGATCATCGGCAAGGCTGACTATCGCCGCAGCCTCATTTCCAACCAGAGCGCGCGTCTGTACTGCGCTTATGCCTACGCGGACGCGAGCGAGGGCGAGTCCACGACCGACATGGTCTTTGCGGGGGAGAATCTCGTCTACGAAAACGGCTCCAAGCTCGCCGCGACCAAGCTGCTCACCTGCGACATGGCGGTGGCCGATGTTGATCTTGACCGCTTGGTGGCCGAGCGTCGCCGCTCGACGACGTGGACGCGCCCGGATGATGCACCGGAGGCCACGACCGTTGAGTTCTCGTTTGAGGGCACGCTCGCAGAAGAACCCGCCCTGCGCGATGCCTGCGACATCGACCGCGTCTTCCCGCGCGCGCCCTTTGTCCCGGCAGACCACGGCGACCTGGCCGAGCGCTGCGAGACCATCCTCGACCTGCAGACCGCGGGCCTCAAGACCCGCCTTGCCCACACGGGCACCAAGGCGGCCGTCATCGGCCTTTCGGGCGGCCTCGATTCCACGCTGGCGCTGCTCGTGACCGTGCGCGCGTTCGATGCCTTGGGCCTGCCGCGTACCGGTATCACGGCCGTCTCCATGCCGGGCTTTGGTACGACGCACCGTACCAAGTCGAATGCTGAGTCGCTCGCCCGCGATCTGGGCGTGAGCTTCCGCGAGGTCTCGATCCACGCGGCTGTGGAGCAGCACTTTAAGGACATCGAGCACGACCCGGCGGTCCAAGACGTGACCTACGAGAACAGCCAGGCGCGCGAGCGCACGCAGATTCTGATGGATCTGGCCAACCAAGCCGGCGGCTTTGTCATCGGCACGGGTGACCTGTCTGAGCTGGCACTCGGCTGGGCCACCTACAACGGTGACCATATGAGTATGTATGCCGTCAATGCGAGCGTGCCCAAGACGCTTGTGCGCCATCTGGTGCGCTATGCTGCCGATGTCTTTGGCGGCCGCATCGCCACCACGCTGCTCGATATTCTCGACACGCCGGTGTCGCCCGAGCTTTTGCCGCCGACGGGCGATGGCGAGATCGCTCAGAAAACCGAGGATCTGGTGGGTCCGTACGAGCTGCACGACTATTTTCTCTATTACCTGCTGCGCTTTGGCTTTGAGCCGGGCAAGATCTACCGCATGGCGCTCAAGAGCTTTGAGGGCGTCTACGACGAGGCCACCATCCACACGTGGCTGCGTACGTTCTACCGTCGTTTCTTCGCTCAGCAGTTTAAGCGTAGTTGCCTGCCCGACGGTCCCAAGGTGGGCTCGGTCACGCTCAGCCCGCGCGGCGATTGGCGCATGCCGAGCGACGCCAGCTCGCGTCTGTGGCTCGCACGGATCGACGCGCTGCGTCCGATTGACTAACGCCGCGCTCCGATTAGCTAAGGTTGGCTAAATTGAACCAATACGGGGGTTGCAAGCGTTACACTTTTGCAATCTGATGGCCCGTATCGCGCGGCGCTCTTGTCGGAGCGCCGCGTTTTTTGTATCGAAAGGTGGCACCATGCAGGCATCGCAGCGTCTCGACCGCTTTGGCGCGGAGGTTTTTGCCTCGCTCAACAACAAGCTTCTTGCGCTTAAAGCCCAGGGCAAGACCATTTACAACATGAGTGTGGGCACGCCCGACTTTAAACCGTACGACCACGTGGTCGAGGCGCTGACCCAGGCCGCGCAGGACCCGGAGATGTGGAAGTATGCCCTGCGCGATCTGCCCGAGCTCAAGCAGGCCGTGTGCGATTACTACGAGCGCCGCTTTGACGTTTCGGGCATTACGCCGTCCATGGTGCAGTCGTGCAACGGCACACAGGAGGGCGTGGGTCACTTGGGCCTGGCGCTGCTCGACCCGGGCGATACCATTCTGGTGCCCGATCCGTGCTACCCGGTCTTTGAGGCGGGTGCCAAGATTGCCGATGCCAAGCTCGAGTACTACCCGCTGGTCGCCGAGCACAACTACCTGCCCTACGTGGCGGGCATCGATCCTGAGGTCGCCGACCGCGCCAAGTACATGATCGTGTCGCTGCCCGCCAACCCGGTTGGCTCGGTGGGCACGCCCGAGGTTTACGAGGAGATCATCGCCTTCGCCCGCGAGCACGACCTGTTGATCGTCCACGACAACGCCTACTCGGACATCGTGTTCGATGGCGAGCCGGGTGGCAGCTTCCTGCAGTATCCCGGCGCGCTCGAGGTGGGCGTGGAGTTTTTCTCGCTCTCCAAGTCGTTCAACGTTACCGGCGCCCGCATCGGCTTCTTGGTCGGTCGCGAGGACGTGGTCTCGGCCTTCGCCAAGCTGCGCAGCCAGATTGACTTTGGCATGTTCTTCCCGATCCAGAAGGCCGCTATCGCCTGCCTCAACGGTCCGCGCGATGAGGTCGAGGCGCAGCGCCTGAAGTATCAGGAGCGCCGCGATGCCCTGTGCGACGGTCTTGAGGGCTTGGGCTGGGAGCGCCCCAACGCGCATGGCTCCATGTTCGTGTGGGCCAAGCTTCCCGGTGGCCGCACCGACTCGATGGCGTTTTGCGAGGAGCTCATGGAGAAGGCCGGTGTCGTCGTGACGCCGGGTGCGAGCTTTGGTCCTTCGGGCGAGGGGCACGTGCGTATGGCGCTGGTACTGCCGCCCGACCAGATTGCGCTGGCAGTCGAGGCTATTCGCGAAGCGGGCCTGTATTGGAATTCGTTTTCGTGAGTCAATAGCTCGAAACCGATTTCGTGCAGTTATTATACGAATTCTGCAAACAATTTCGGTAAACGGTCGATATTTGGCTGCAATAGGAGCATAATCAAAGTCCCGATTGGATGTATTGGGATTACGGCAAGCCGCTCGGGTCGCCCTGGGCGGTTTGTTTGTGGAGAGAGATGGGAGTTTGTAATGGTTAACGAGAAGAAGGTCGCTATTGTCGGCTGCGGTTTCGTCGGTTCGTCCTCGGCGTTCGCACTGATGCAGAGCGGTCTGTTCTCCGAGATGGTCCTCATCGACGTGGACAAGAACCGCGCCGAGGGCGAGGCCCTGGATATTGCGCACGGCATGACGTTTGCCGAGCCGATGAAGATCTACGCCGGCGATTATTCCGATGTCGCCGACGCCGCTATGATCGTCGTCACCGCTGGCGCTGCCCAGAAGCCCGGCGAGACCCGCCTAGACCTGGTCAACAAGAACGTCAACATCTTTAAGTCCATCATCCCCGAGATTAAGAAGTCCGGCTTTGACGGCATCCTGCTGATCGTCTCCAACCCGGTCGACGTTCTGACCTACGCCGCCATCAAGATGTCCGGCCTGCCCGAGGGCCACGTCATCGGTTCCGGCACCGTGCTCGACACCGGTCGTCTGCAGCAGATGCTCGGCGCCCACGTCGAGGTCGATCCGCGCGATGTCCAGGCCTACGTCATGGGCGAGCACGGCGACTCCGAGTTCGTCGCTTGGTCCAGCGCCCAGGTTGCCGGCGTGCCGCTGAGCACCTTCTGCGAACTTCACGGCCATCTGGAGCACGAGGCTGCCGAGAAGCGTATCGCCGAGGACGTCAAGAACTCCGCCTACACCATCATCGAGAAGAAGCACGCCACCTACTACGGCGTTGCCATGGCCGTTAAGCGTATCTGCACTGCTGTCATGCGTGACGAGCAGACCGTTCTGCCCGTTTCCTCGCTCATGGTGGGCGAGTATGGCCTGTCCGATCTGGCCATCTCCATGCCGACGGTCGTCGGCCGCGATGGCGTTGTCTGCCGCGTCCCCGTGCCGCTGAACGAGTCCGAGCAGAGCGAGCTTACCGCTTCTGCCAAGGCCCTCAAGGACATCATCGACAGCGTCGATTTCTCCTGCTAAATCCAGCTCGTTTGCCAGCAAGCTACAATGAAGGCGTCCAGGCCCCACGGCCCGGGCGCCTTTTTGGTGCAAGGGGGTCAGGTTACTTTGCACCACGTTGGTGCATTGGGGTCAGGTTTATCTGCACCACATTGGTACAAGCTAACCTGACCCCAACGTACCATTACCCCAATGCACCATTTTGATGGGAGGGTTATGTCGGAATCGCCTAACTTTTTGACGTATGCCCAGACGGCGTTCGATTCGTTTGAGGAACGGTCTTTCTGTGCGGTGGATAGCCTGGTGTTTGCATGGCTGTCGTATTTGCGCCTGCCGGGCGATATGCCGGAGCTTGCGGACTGGCAGGGCTTGGACGTGCGCGAGTTGCTGCGTGCCGAGTGCTACCAGTCTATGATCGGTGATCTATGGGATCCAGAGAGGAGCCGTGCCTTGCTGGAGGCGGTGGCGGCAAATCCTCGCTACCGTGGTGTGCGCGTTTGTGGCTATCGTGCGGTGAGCGACGCGACGACAACGGAGCAGTTTGCAGCTGCGACGTTCCGATTTCCGGCAGGGTTTTCCTATCTTGCCTTCCGGGGGACCGACAGCACGATTGTGGGCTGGAAAGAGGACTTTAACATGGCGTTCCGGTGTCCTGTGCCTTCGCAGGTGTCTGCAGCGCACTATGTGGACGAAGTGGCGGACGTGACTGATGGGCCGCTTTTGTGCGGCGGCCATTCCAAGGGCGGAAACCTGGCGGTATACGGTTCGGCGATGTGCTCGGACGCCGCATGCACCCGAATCGAACGAGCTTATTCTCACGATGGACCGGGCTTTGTCGAGGAATTTCTGAGTGGCGGTGCCTTTGCGGGCTTTTCCGGTCGCATCGATAAGACGCTGCCCCAGTCGTCGATTTTCGGCATGATGTTCGAGACACAGGAGGACTATGCCATTGTCGAGAGCACTGAGTTCAGCTTGCTGCAGCATAATCCCTTTAGCTGGGTGGTCAACGGCTGTGACTTTGTGTATCGCGAGCACCTGTCCGCCGGCGCAAGATACGTCGACGGCTCTATTCGTGAGATGCTGCTTACGGTGGCTCCTGACGAGCGTGAACGATTTATTGATGCGTTGTTTTCGGTGCTGGAGGCGACGGGTGCCGAGCGATTTGCCGATATAGGGTCCAATATGCGAGAGAGCTTGCCGGTGATGCTTCAGGCGGCTCAGGGTTTTGACAAGGATACGAGACGCTTTATCTCGCAGACCGTCGCTGCAATCCTTAAATGTGCACTGCTGCCCAAACGCCCCGAGCTCAATGTGCCCGCCGCCGGCAAAAGCCTGACAGAGCAGCTCGAGGCCTGGCAGTCCGAGCTTCTGCGCTAGCCATTGGTGCAAACTAACCTGACCCCCATGCACCGATCTTCGATGCGCTTGGGGCTGGTCCGACCGCTATACTGGTTCGTGCTCAATTCGATTTAGAACGGAATGCCGTATATGAAAATCAACCACGCGATCCTGCATATCTTGGACTTTGACTCTGCCGTCAACGTTATGAGCCAGCGCGAGCTCGATATCGAGAGCCGTACTGTCCGCAGCTTTGTGACTACGCATCTGCGTCGCGCCCGCACCTCGGCCGATAACAAACGTGCCACGTTTGCGGAGAACTCTGCATTCGGCGGCGAGCTAAAGGGCTATTTCTTCGGCGAGCGCGAGTTCGTGGACCTGTCTCAGCAGGTCGCAGAGTTCATCTCTTCGGAACTCACCAAAGCCGAGAAAGCCGAGTCCACCGACGTGCTGGTAGCCGATTTTGACGATGACGAGGATGCCCGTTGGTTTGCCGTGATGCTGCTGGGCTCCAAGCAGGCCTTTATGCACGAGGTGGGCCGCGAGGAGGGCGAGGTGCGCAACGATATCGCGCGCCACTACGCCATTCTGCCGAACCCTTCGCAAAAGGTGCCGAGCTACGCCATCGTGCGCGCGAGCACCATGGAGATCGGTTACGTGGACAAGAAGCGCAAGATCGCCGGCGAGGACCGCATGCTTATTCCCGATGGTCTGCTGCAGTGCGAAACGGGCGTGTCGGGCAAAGAGGTCATCGACACCGTTACGCGTGTGGTCGAGGAGGTCGCCGAGGAGCATGGCGCCAACACGGCCGTAGCACTCGCCAAGGTTAAGGCTGCCGTTGCCGAGAAGGTCGAGGATGACGAGGAGCTGCCGCCTTGGGATATCGTCGATGAGGTCTTTGAGGACGAACCGGTTATCAAGGAAAGCGTGCGCGCGGCACTGACCGAGGAGAAGGTTCCCGAGCGCGTTCCCGTGGAGCGCAAGCAGGTCGAACGCGCGGCGGTGCGCAACCATAAGATCCGTACCGATACGGGTATCGAGATCAGCTTCCCGGCCGAGATGGGTTCGAACTCCGAGTACATTGAGTTCGTAAATGAGCCCAACGGTCTCATCTCCATCGAGCTCAAAAACATCGGTAGCATCGAGAATCGATAGGGCTATTTACTTTTGAATTGAAGTCTGGATTATATTTTGAAGTATACTTTGAAATATAATCCAGATTATTTTTTGGAGGTCCAAATGTCCCCACTTGTTCTGGAAAAGCCGGTGTTTACAAAAGATCAGGTAGTTTCTGCTACCGAAGCGAGCAAGTCCTTATCTGCCGTTCGCAAGCGTGCTAAGCGCGCGCCGCAGTTTATCGCCGATCATAACGACATCGATACCGTGATTATCGACTACGCCGCCTATGAGGAAATGTACGGCGCACTACAGTACCTTCGCGAACTTGAGCTTGATCGCATCGCGGCAGATCGAATCAAAAATGGACCGCACGAGTTTGTTCCGTTTGAGGATGCTCTGACCCCAGAGGAACTCAAGGAGTTCGAATCGATGGATCCTGATGCGATTTCCGATGAGGATCTTTTCGAATGAGTGGGCACTTTGTCGTCGGCTTTTTGAATCGAGACGTCGAGAAGGAATATCAAAAACTAGATGGTTCTCAGCAAAGGCTCGTCCGCATTGCAGTGGCGAAATTAAAGACGCGCGCCGATGAAATTGGAACGCCGCTTCACGGTGAGCTTGCCGGCTGCAAAAAGATCAAATGGCGAAAGGCAGGACTCCGAATGGTGTTCCGAATCCGAGAAGACGGAACGGTGGAGATTGCCGAGATCGTTGCAATAGGTCGGCGCGACCGTTCCGAAGTCTACAAGACGGCCGCAGCGCGCCTGTCAAAGCGACCAGCCATGGTCGAATACGACGGAACCCTGAGATAAAGAAGGCCGAAGCCCTGGTTGGGACTTCGGCCTTCTTGCTTGGGGCTGAATTGCACCGCAGGCTGACACGCCTCTAGAGTTGGCGGAGACCCTCTTCCAAGCCGGTTTTGCTGTCGGTCTTTTCGTCGCGCATCTTGATGACGCGGGCGGGAACGCCGGCCACGACGGCGCCGGCGGGGACGTC
>CAKUHK010000014.1:0-36295 GCA_934655965.1 uncultured Collinsella sp. | reverse complement strand
CCGATCGAGGTCGTATCTTTCCAAACAGCAAAGCGGGCGGGGTGCCCGCGAGTCGCATGTACGAAAGGAAGATCATGCTCGATCAGGCTTATTCTCGTCGTCAGTTCCTCGGCCTCGCTGGTGGTCTTGCCAGCATCGTCGGTCTCGGCCTCGTTGGCTGCGGTGGCTCTAACGCTTCCGACGCAGCCGACAAGGGTAGCGCCGCCGCCGAGTCCGTCTCCGGCGAGGTGACCTACGACGGCGCCTCTTCGTTCCAGGCTCTCGTCGAGTCCGCTGCCGAGAAGTTCATGGATGCCAACCCGGACGTCTCCATCTCCGGCTCGGGTAACGGTTCGGGCAAGGGCCTGACCGCTGTGGCCGCCGGCACCGTCACCATCGGTAACTCCGACGTCTTCGCCGAGACCAAGCTCGAGGCCGACCAGGTCAAGAACCTCGTCGACCACGAGGTCGCCGTCGTGGGTATGGGCCCCGTCGTTTCCAAGAACGTCAAGGTCGACGACCTGTCCCTCGAGCAGCTCAAGGGCATCTTCTCCGGCCAGATCACCAACTGGAAGGAGGTCGGCGGTGACGACGCTACCATCGTCGTCCTCAACCGCAAGGCCGGCTCCGGCACCCGCGCTACCTTTGAGGCCGCCGTCTTTGGCGACGAGGCCGTCGACTTTAAGGGCGACGCCGAGCTCGACAAGTCCGGTGACGTCCAGACTCAGATCGCCAGCACCGACAACGCCATCTCCTACCTCGACTTCTCGCACTTCGACGACTCTAAGTTCAACGCCATCAAGGTCGAGGGCGTCGAGCCCAAGAGCGAGAACGTCACCGACGACTCCTTCAAGATCTGGGCTACCGAGCACATGTACTGCTCCAAGGACGCCGACGAGGCCACCAAGGCCTTCCTGGACTTCATGCTCTCCGACGATGTCCAGGGCAAGCTCGTCGAGGAGCAGGGCTTTATCCCCGTCTCTGCCATGAAGGTCGTCAAGGACGCCAGCGGCAAGGTTTCCTCCAAGTAATTATTCGCCCCCGGAAAGGTTTGCAATGGCAAAACAGCTGCCAAAGCGCGACCTTGAGAACGTGGGCCTGGGCGTCACGGGCGCGTGCGTAGCGCTCGTGACGCTTGTCGTTGCCGCGCTCATCTTTATGGTCGCCCAAAAGGGCCTCTCGGCTTTCGTTAAGGACGGCGTCTCGGTCGTCGAGTTTTTCACCGGTACCAAGTGGGACCTGGCCAACACGGCCGAAAACGGCCTGCCCTATACCGGTGCCCTGCCCCTGATCGTTACCTCGTTTGCGGTCATGGTGCTCTCCACGCTCATCGCGCTGCCGATCGCCATCGGCTCTGCCATCTTCGCGGTCGAGATCCAGCCTAAGTTTGGCTCCAAGGTCTTCCAGCCGCTCATTGAGCTTTTGACCGGTATCCCCTCGGTCGTCTTTGGCCTGATCGGTTTTCACGTGGTCGTCGGCCTTATGAAGAGCATCTTCCACGTGAGCACGGGCCTGGGCATCCTGCCCGGCGCCATCGTGCTGGCCGTTATGATCCTGCCGACCATGACCACGCTTTCGGTCGACGGCCTGCGTGCCGTGCCCGACAGCTACCGTCAGGGCTCGCTCGCGCTGGGCTACACCCGCTGGCAGACTATCTGGTACGTGGTGCTCAAGTCCGCCATGCCGTCGCTCATGACCGCGGTCATCCTGGGTATGACCCGCGCCTTTGGCGAGACGCTCGCCGTGCGCATGGTCATCGGCGGTATCGAGGCCATGCCAACGTCGCTGTTGTCGCCGGCATCGACCATCACGACCACGCTCACCACGTCCATGGCGGTCTATGCCGAGGGCTCGGCACAGGACGACGTTCTGTGGGCACTCGGTCTGCTGCTGATGGGCATGAGCCTCATCTTCATCCTGATCATCCATCTCATTGGCCGCAAGGGGGCGAAGGCTCGTGGCTAGCACGCGCATCCATATCGACGAGGCGAGACTCGGGCGTGTCCAAAAACAGGACCGCATCGCCACGGGCGTGTTGACGGCGATCGTCGCCATCGTCATGCTCATCGTCGTTTCCATGGTGGCCTACATCCTGTTCGAAGGCATCTCGACGCTGTTCCAGCCGGGCTTCCTCACGGAGCCGTCGCGCGCCAACGGCACCCAGGGCGGCGTGCTCTACCAGCTGTTCGACTCGTTCTACCTACTGCTGATTACCCTGATCATCTCGGTGCCCATCAGCTTGGGCGGCGCGGTCTTCCTGGTCGAGTACGCACCCGACGGCCCCATTCGAGATATCGCTTCTACCGCCATCGAGACGCTGTCCTCGCTGCCTTCCATCGTCGTCGGCATGTTCGGCTTTCTGGTGTTCTCGGTGCAGCTGGGGTGGAAGTACTCCATCATCTCCGGCGCCGTCGCGCTCACCATGTTCAACATCCCCATCCTGGTGCGTGTGATTCAGCAAGCGCTCGAGGATGTGCCGCAGGCCCAGCGCGACGCGTGTCTGGCCATGGGCCTCACCCGCTGGGAGGCCACGCTGCACATCCTGATTCCCGAGGCCATGCCCGCCATCGTGACCGGCATCGTGCTTTCGGCCGGCCGCGTGTTTGGCGAGGCGGCAGCACTGCTCTTCACCTCGGGCATGAGCTCGCCGGTTCGTCTCAACTTCTTGAGCTTTAACCTGTCGAGCCCCACTTGCGCCTGGAACGTGTTCCGTCCCGGTGAGTCGCTCGCCGTGCACATCTACAAGATCTACGGCGAGGGCAGCCCCGAGGCACAGCAGATTGTCTGGGGCACCGCGGCACTGCTGATGATCTGCGTGCTGCTGTTTAACGTAATCGCCCGTATCGTGGGCAAGCAACTGGCAAGGAAGATGACGGCCGAATGAGCGAGATGAATGCAACGCCCGCAACCGAGGCGGCCACGTCCGAGACCCAGGACTTTCTGTCGAGCGTGGGGGAGAGCGAGAAGCGCGTTCGCGTGAGCGGCAAGGCCGTGAGCGACGAGGTCGTGCTCTCCACCAAGGACGTCAACGTGTACTACGGCAACCACCATGCGCTGCATAACACGTCGCTCGACTTCCACAAGGGCGAGATCACGGCGCTCATCGGGCCTTCGGGCTGCGGTAAGTCGACCTTTTTGCGCAGCCTCAACCTGATGAATCGCGAGATTCGCGGCTGCCGCGTGGAGGGCGAGATCAACTACCGCGGGCGCAATGTGAACACCAAGACCGAGAATACGTACGAGCTACGTCGCTCCATCGGCATGGTGTTTCAGCAGCCCAACCCGTTTCGCAAGTCCATTCGCGACAACATTACGTTTGCGCCCAAGCGCCACGGCATCACCGACCGTGACGAGCTCGACCGCATGGTCGAGGAGAGCCTGCGCAGCGCGGCGCTGTGGGACGAGGTCAAGGATAAGCTTGACAAGAGCGCCTATGCGCTTTCGGGCGGTCAGCAGCAGCGCCTGTGCATTGCGCGCACGCTGGCGCTCAACCCCGATGTGATCCTGTTCGATGAGCCCTGCTCGGCGCTCGACCCCATCTCGACGCTGGCGATCGAGGACCTGATGTCGTCGATCGTGGCCGACCGCGCCATCGTCATCGTGACGCACAACATGGAGCAGGCGTCGCGTGTGTCCAACCGCACGGCGTTCTTCTACATGGGCGATATGGTCGAGTACGACGAGACCGACGAGATTTTCCAACGGCCCAAGGATCAGCGGCTGAATGATTACCTCACCGGCATGTTCTCCTAGTCCGGGACATGCTTGAGGCCCG
This sequence comes from uncultured Collinsella sp., assembly GCA_934655965.1. GTDB lineage: Bacteria > Actinomycetota > Coriobacteriia > Coriobacteriales > Coriobacteriaceae > Collinsella. Next base: position 32,541 of record CAKUHK010000014.1, on the reverse strand, counting down.
CGGCGGCCACGGTCGCCACGGGACTGATTGGAGAGGCGGGTCATCTCTTGCGGGAGATGGCCCGCCTTTTTGCGCTTGCGGGATTGCGCTCGTCGATTGCGCCCGCCCAAAACCACCACAAAGGGGACAGGCACCTTTGTGGTGGTTTTCGCTATCATGGACAACGTTGAATTTCTACGAAGGAGCAGGGCATATGGCGATTCTTTTGGGATGCGATTCCGTCAGCCTAGAGTTTCCCACCAAGCATATTTTCGATAGCGTGACGCTCGGCGTGGGCGAGGGCGACCGTATTGGTATCGTCGGTAAAAACGGCGACGGTAAGTCGACGCTGCTGAGCGTGCTCGCGGGCACGTTGGAGCCCGACGATGGCCGCGTGACGCATCGCCGCGGCACCACGATCGGCCTACTCGGCCAAAAGGACCAGCTTGCCGATACCGACACCGTGCATCATGCCGTCGTGGGCGACACGCCCGAGTACGAATGGGCATCGAGCCCCCGCACGCGCCAGATCCTCGCCGGCCTCATTAGCGATGTGCCCTGGGAGGGAACGGTGGGCGAGCTTTCGGGTGGCCAGCGCCGCCGCGTGGACCTCGCGCGCCTGCTGATCGGCGACTACGATGTGCTCATGCTCGACGAGCCCACTAACCACCTGGACATGCGCACCATCAACTGGCTCGCGCGCCATCTTAAGGCACGCTGGCAGCGCGGCCAGGGCGCCATGCTCGTAGTCACGCACGATCGCTGGTTCTTGGACGAGGTCTGCACCAGCATGTGGGAGGTCCACGACGGTCAGGTCGATCCCTTCGAGGGCGGCTACTCGGCATACATCTTGCAGCGTGTGGAGCGCGACCGCATGGCTGCCGTCACCGAGGAGCGCCGCCGCAACATGGCGCGCAAGGAACTCGCGTGGCTGAGCCGCGGCGCCCAGGCCCGCTCCACCAAGCCCAAGTTTCGCGTCGAGGCCGCCCGCGAGCTCATCGCCGACGTGCCGCCCGTGCGCGACGAGCTGGAGCTTAAGCGCCTGGCCGTAAGCCGCCTGGGCAAGCAGGTTATCGACGTGGTCGACGTGGACGCCGGCTATGCGGACACCGACGGCGCGCCCAAACAGGTGCTCTCCGACGTGACCTGGCTCATCGGCGCGGGCGACCGCTATGGCCTGCTGGGCGAGAACGGCGCCGGCAAGTCCACGCTGCTCGACGTGATCCAGGGCAAGATCGCACCTCTGCGCGGCCGCGTGAAGATTGGCCAGACGGTGCGCTTTGGCGTGCTGTCGCAGCAGCTCGAGGAGCTCGAGCCCTTTATGGGTGACACGATCCGCGAGGTGCTCGGCAACTACAAGAAGTATTACGTCATCGACGGCAAGGAGACTTCGCCCGAGAAGCTCTGCGAGCGCCTGGGCTTTACGACGCAGCAGCTCTGGAGTCGCATCGGTGACCTTTCGGGCGGCCAGCGCCGCCGCCTGTCGCTGCTGCTGACGATTCTGGACGAGCCCAACGTGCTTATCCTGGACGAGCCGGGCAACGACCTCGATACCGACATGCTGGCGATTGTCGAGGACCTGCTTGACGGCTGGCCGGGCACGCTGATTCTGGTGACGCACGACCGCTTCCTTATGGAGCGCGTGACCGACCAGCAGTGGGCGCTGCTCGACGGCCACCTAACGCACATGCCCGGCGGTGTGGACCAGTACCTGCGTCTGTGCAACGCCACCGCCGAGGGCGAGCCCGTGGGCGCGCCGAGCGCCAAGACCGGCACGTTCGACACCGGTGCGGCGGCAGTTGCGGCCGAGAAGCCCAAGTCGAGCGGTCAGCCCAATGGGCTTTCCAACGCCGAGCGCCAAAAGCTCCGTCGCGAGGTGAGCTCGCTCGAGCGCAAGATGGAGACGCAGCGCGCCCGCGTGGAGGAGGCCGAGGCCGCGATGGCACAGGTCGACCCCACCAACTACACGGCGCTCGGCGAGCAGCAGGCAAAGATTGACGAGGCCCACGCTGCCATGGACGAGCTGGAGATGGCGTGGCTCGAGGCGAGCGAAAAGCTCGAGGGCGAGGAGTAGACGAGGATGATCAAGGCCGCGTTTTTCGATATCGACGGTACGCTGCTGAGCTTTAAGACGCACCGGATTCCAGCGTCGGCGCAGCGGGTGCTCGATAGCTTTCACGAGCAGGGGGTCGCGTGTGTGATCGCCACGGGCCGCCCGACCTACCAGATGCCGGATTGGCTGTTCGACCTGGGCTGGGATGCGTACATTACACTCTCGGGTCAGCACTGCTTTGATGCCGAGGGCGTCTACCGCAGCTGCCCGATCGATCCGGCCGACGTCGCGGTGATCGTGGACCAAGTGGCCGAGGGACGCTACGACTCGCTGTGCATGCAGGGCGAGAACTCGTTTGTAAACCGCCTGTCCGAGCGCGTGGTGACGGCCGGCAGCAATGCGGAAATCGTCTACCACGAGGAACCGTTTGAGCACGCCTTTGACGCGCCGGTCTACCAGTTCTGCGCCTTTGTGGACCCTGCCGACGAACATGTCGTGACCGATGCCGTGTCGCATTCGCTCACCACGCGCTGGTGCGATCTGTTCTGCGACATTATCCCGGCCAACGGTGGCAAGGACCTGGGAGTGGCGGCGACGCTCGAGCGCCTGGGTATCGATGCGAGCGAGGCGATTGCCTTCGGCGACGGCGAGAACGACCTGTCGATGTTCTCGGCCGTGGGCACAAGTGTGGCCATGGGCAACGCGCAGGAGACCGTGAAAGCCGCCGCGACCTACATAACGACCGCTGTTGACGACGATGGCATCTACAACGCCGCCAAGCACTTTGGCCTGATTTAGCGGCAGGCCGGCACTTGGGGACGTTCCTTTTCGGTCGGCAGCGGGGGACACTCCTTGCATGTCACGTGTCGCGTACCGCGCACAGGGGCGATCTGCATCGCCCGCGCGTTTTGTGAAACACGGCTAACTTTCTAGTCAATGCAGTAAGGCATAGGCAACTTTTGCGGTAAAGTAAGCCAAGGAAAGTATCCAAAGGCTAACTAGCAATCATCGCGAAAGGCGGCCCATGGCCCTACGTGAATCCGGAGAAGACTACCTCGAATCGATCTACGTGCTGTCGGAGCGCCAAGGTATCGTGCGCTCGATCGACGTTGCCGAATACTTGGGCGTAACCAAGGCAAGCGTCTCCAAAGCCATGGCGACGCTGGAGAACAGCGGCTATGTCGAAATGGGCAAACGCGACGTGCATCTGACGGAGCGCGGACTGGAGGTCGCCCGCCAAATGTGGGAGCGCCACTGCTTTTTCGTGGGCCTGCTGGAGGATGCGGGTGTGTCGGCCGAGGTGGCGTCGCAAGAGGGCTGCCACATGGAGCATTGCCTGAGCGAGGAAAGCTTCGAGAAGCTGAGGGCGATGCTTGCTAAGGACGAGACAACGGAGGCCTAACAGGTCCCCAGTAGCACGGAGTTCGCGCAAAGCGCGAACCAGCGAAAGGGGATAGAACTTTCAAACAACAACGGCAACCTCTAAGTCCAAAGTTAACCAATCAGTGTGCAGCGCCCCGTCAGCCGAACCGTCCCCACATCCCAAAGACACGCGCCTCCCGCGCCAACGGCGCGGGACAGCGACCGGGACAAAAGGTCCCATCAGCCAAGTCCATTTCAGACAAGGAACCCCGCCAGCAAGCGATGCCAAGAACCTCCAGCAGCGTCACCACAGGCCGGGGCCGGGTTTGGTTTTGAAAACACTCCGCAGACCGGTGCGGCGCCTTGTCCGCAGCTCCGCAGGAGCAGGACAAGGCGCCGCACATGGTCGAGGACGTTTTCAAAACCAAACCCGGCCCCGGCCGGACAGTACTAAAGGTTCTTGACACCCATCGCGCGCATGGCGTTCAGAATGGCGATGATCGCCACGCCTACGTCGCCGAACACGGCGAGCCACATGTTGGCAATGCCCAGCGCCGCAAGCACCAGAATCAGCAGCTTAATGCCCAATGCAAAGATGATGTTCTGCCAGACAATCGTCATGGTCTTGCGCGCTACGCGAATCGCGCGGGCGATGTTGGACGGCTTGTCGTCCATGAGCACGACGTCGGCCGCCTCGATTGCGGCGTCCGAGCCCATGGCACCCATAGCGATTCCGACGTCGGCGCGCGTGAGCACGGGTGCGTCGTTGATGCCATCGCCGACAAAGGCGAGCTTGCCCTTGCCGCTCTCGGCCGAAAGCAGCGCCTCGACGCGCTCGACCTTGTCGCCCGGCAGCAGCTGCGCATGGAACTCGTCGAGCCCAAGCTGCTTAGCCACCTCAGCTGCTACTTCCTCGCGGTCGCCCGTGAGCATAACGGTGTGCTTGACGCCGGCGGCGTGCAAGTCGCGAATCGTCTGCTCGGCATCGGCCTTAACGGTATCGGCGATCACGATGTGGCCGGCGTACGAGCCGTCGACCAGCACGTGCAGGATCGTGCCGACGACCTTGCAGCTGGGAGCGTCGACTCCGGCCGCGGCGAGCATCTTGGCGTTGCCGACGACGACGTGCTTGCCGTCGATGGTTGCCGTCACACCGTGGCCCGCGTCGTTGGCGGAGTCGCTCACGCGTTTGGGGTCGACCTCGCCCTGGTAGGCGGCGCGCACCGACTGCGCGATGGGGTGGTCGGAGAACGATTCGGCTAGGGCTGCGACCTCGAGGGGCGACTGCTCGGTATAGCCAGCCTCGGGATGTACCGCGACGACCGAGAAGGTGCCGTTGGTGAGCGTGCCGGTTTTGTCGAACACGACGGTGTCAACGTCGGCAAGCGTCTCGAGGTAGTTGGAGCCCTTGATGAGAACGCCCAGCTTGGACGCACCGCCAATGCCGCCAAAGAAGCTCAGCGGCACGCTGATAACGAGGGCGCACGGGCAGCTGACGACCAGGAAGGTCAGGCCGCGCAGGATCCAGTCGGACCAGGCGCCAGTGACCAGACCGCCGCCGAGCGCGAGCACCGCAGCGGCACCGGTGACGGCGGGCGTGTAGACGCGTGCGAAGCGCGTGATGAAGTTCTCGGTGCGCGCCTTCTTTTCGCTGGCGTTTTCCACGAGCTCCAGGATGCGGCTGACGGTGGACTCGCCAAACGGCTTGGTGGTGCGCACGCGGATGAGGCCCGTAATGTTGATGCAGCCGCTGATGATATCGTCGCCGGACTTGGCGGGGCGGGGGACCGACTCGCCGGTGAGGGCGGCAGTGTCGAGCTGCGTCTCACCATCGACGACGACGCCGTCGATGGGCACGCGCTCGCCGGGCTTGACGACAATCACGGTGCCGACGGCAATGTCATCGGGGAAGACTTGCTCGAGCGTGCCGTCGGCTTGCTCGACGTTGGCGTAGTCGGGCGCGATGTCCATCATAGCGCTGATAGACTTGCGGCTCTTGCCCACGGCGTAGGCCTGGAACAGCTCGCCGACCTGGTAGAACAGCATGACGGCGGCGCCTTCGGCCATGTGCGGGTCGGCGTCGGGGAAGAGTACCATGGCAAACGCGCCGATGGTTGCGACGACCATGAGGAAGCTTTCGTCGAAGGCCTTGCCGCGGCGGATGTTGTTAAACGCCTTTTGAAGGACGTCATAGCCGCCGATTAAAAACGGTACGAGGAACAGCACGAAACTGGCGTAGATGTCGCCCGGCTCGCCGGACATTGCGGTCAGGGCGCCAAGCTCCTCGAGGGCATATACCACAGCAAAGATGCCCAGCGCCACCAGGATGCGATTGCGCTTATGCTCGAGGGACTCTTTCTTCTTGCGCTTCTTCTTTTTCTTTTTGGGGTCGGCGGTCGCCATGATTCAAACCTCCCATTTGAATGTGTGAACACTCGCTCATATAATATCGCGAGCAAAGGCCGCGGCAAGCGCGGCCTTGCAGGTTGGCGCGTGTGCGGACTAGAGGATGATCTCGCAGTCGGGCTCGGCGTCGGCGGTGAACTCAACGACGCGGTCCAGGACCTCGTCGAACTCGGCGTCGTCGGCCTCGAGCGTCAGCTTCTGGGTCATAAAGTTGACCGACACGGACTTGACGCCCTCGAGCTTGGCCAGCTCGTCTTGAAGCTCACGCGCGCAGTTGGCGCAGTCGATCTCGTCGAGCTTGAACTGCTTTTTCATGATAGGTTCCTTTCCCTGTGTTAGCGGCCTGGGTGCCGGCCGCGCTGGTACCATGGTTGGCTGTTATTCGCAGATGTGGCTCATGCCCTGGTTGAGCATGGTGTAAACATGGTCATCGGCGAGCGAGTAAAGGATGTTGCGGCCGTCGCGGCGGAATTTGACCAGGTGCGATTGCTTGAGCGTACGCAGCTGGTGCGAGACTGCGGACTGCGACGTCTCGGTTGCTTCGGCGATGTCTGCCACGCACAGCTCGCGGCCCATGAGGGCATAGAGAATCTTGATGCGCGTGGTATCGCTGAAGACCTTGAACAGATCGGCAAGGTCGTAGAGCAACTCCTCGTCGGGCAGGTCCTCGGGCGAGCAGGTGGTGGGGACGACGGGCTCGGCGGTTTCGCCGTCGATCGTTGTTTCGTCTGCGTGGTCGCTCATTGCAACATCCTTTCATATGAACATGCGCTCATATAATGTACTTCCGATTATATGAGCGCATGTTCATATGTCAATGCTATTTGTGGCGTTATTTGATAATTGCTTGCCGCCGAAGTGGGATTTTTCTAGTCGAGCATGGCTCGATTCATCGTCCATCTGCAAAAATCGAGTTGCGCGGTCGATGGGCTATTCGCGGATTCCCCGAAAGTGCGCATTTGGTTGATATTGATTCAGATAACTGTTTAATAATGCAATAAATTGCTTAATCAATATATTTAAGCGTGCTGTTTCAGTATTTGGAGAGCCGGATTGAGCCATTTGAGGATGACTCGCGTGCTGCCGTGACCGCGCAACTCGAAAATTGCAGTCGGGCAAATGCGGAAACAGGTTTTAGAACAGCAGATCCTCGATCAAATCGACAATCATGTCGTCTTCAGTGCGCGGGCCGACAGATTTCGCGTGCGGGCTAGCATCGTCAACCAGGTTCATCTCTTCAGCTAGTTCGCCAACATGCTGCATGTCATCGGGTTCGGGGGTCTCGTTGATGCTCGGGTCGTCAACCTGCGGATACTGGCTCGCAATTTCTTGCTCTGTTGCCTGCGCCTCTCTGCGCTCTTCGAGGATTCGGCGACCATATTCGAAGTACCGCCGCAAGACAAATTGGCGAAGATCCTCCTGGAGGGCTGTGAAGTCATCCGGGAGACGCCCGGGGCAGATCTTCTCGCGAATGCGAATTGCTTCCATAACCCGTCTAAAGGCGGACTGTTTGAAAAATGAATGGCGACTGATAGTGATAACGGCATACCCCATGTTTCGAAGTGTGTTTCGACGCTCCTCATCAATCGCCTGTTGCTCGGGCTCATCATGGAAAAATCCGTTGTACTCGATGTCGGTCATTGATTTTTCGAGCAGCGCGTCGAAGTAGAATACGGTGCGTCGCGTGAGGGCAGAGTACCTTTTGGGAACTGGGACCGGAAAGTCAGTTTTGATGGCGCGAATACCAAAGCCGCCCACGGATTTGGGCATTGTGAGCATCATGACGAAAGCCGTTTCGAGCGGAGAGCGGCAGCCGTCGCGCACATATCCAAGCGCCTTGATTGCATTGTTTGAGCCGCGATAGCCCGATGCCTGGGAAAAGAAGTTCCTGAGCGCTTCGGTATTGGTTAGGGCGGGGCGCTCACGATATCCTGTTTCGTCGGATGCGTCGAGTGCGTAGGAGCCACAGATTTCAAAGTAGTATTCAACAAGTTCCCGTAGGCTGAGATCGTTTGCGGCTTGCAAGGCACACAGTTTGATGTCAACGATATAGATGCCAGCCTCGAGCTCAAGGTAGCTTTCTGAGTCGAAGGTATAGCGCGTACGATGGCAAACGCATCCATCGCAATGCCTTCGGGCGTTATTGGAGTACGTCAGCACGTGGACAGTTTTGGATTCGATGCCTTTCCCGTTCAGCCACGATTTGGCCGTCCTCAGGTCGGGCTCGGTTGGTACGGATGCCCTGATCCTTTCCATGGGTATGGGGTCGGTCGTGAATAGCGCGACCGACTCGGCTGCTTGGTATACGGCCCGTGCCGTGGCATGTGATAGAACGATTCCCATATGCGCATCATGACACAGCTTGCGTTCTGCACACTGAGGGCATCGGGCAACGGTGCCGAAACGCGGCGCATCTTCTGTGAACGGTAGTTTTCACCCGATGCGCGGTTGAACGGTTGGCGCCAATGGAGAGTTTTCTGTCACTTGGCCTCATTTGGGCGAATTCCTGTAGATGTCATCTGCATTTTTCGAGTTAGGCGGTTTTGACTCATGTAAAAAAGTCGATGGAGCTGCGTCTGTCGTGCAATTTTTGACCGGAACCAGGTGTTAGGGAGCCAGACCAATCGGTTTCAGAATGGGTTTTGGCTCCGCAACGGCGAAAAAGGCTTCGGCGGGGAGCTGAGTAAACCGCGCAACTCAAAAAATGTAGATGGGCGTTTTCAAAATGCTTGGATAGCGGCGTTCTTTGTCGCGAGAATGCAAAACGGGGCGCGGTCGAAAGGCCACGCCCCGAATTCTGCGCGTTCGTCTGGCTTGCTGCTGTTTGTGCTGTGCTGTTATGGGTGTTGTCGCGACCGACTTCGCTACTTAGCGAACAGGTTCTTGAGGTTGAACTCGGCCTGTACCGTGCGGAGCATGAGGTCGGTGTCGTCGAGGCCCAGGTGCTGCTCGTTGGCGTCGGCGGCGAGGGTGCCGCGGCGGCGTGCCCAGTTCTCGAGCGCGGCGGGCGCGGACTCGCGGGGGAGCGAGCGCACGTCGGCGTCCAGGCTGCGGCAGATCTGGCGCGAGTCGATGACGATGATTTTGCCCGCGCGGCGCGCCTCGGCGTAACCGTCAAGGTGAATCTTGAACCAGCTGTCCTCGAAGGCGGCGTTGTGCGCCATGTACGGATACTTCTTCATGAGCTTGAGCAGCTGCTTTTGCAGCTCCTTGTTCTCGCGGAAGGGCTTTTTGCCGTCGATGTCGTCCCAGGTGATGTGGTGGATATTCGACAGTGGCACGTCCTCACCGCGGTAGATGTCGGGCAGACCGCAGTAGTGCGCTTCGGCATCGTGCGGGACGGCGTCGCTGGTGAGGTCCATGATTTCCCAGCCCACATTGATGATGTAGCCACGCTCGGGCGCGCGACCGGTGGTCTCGATGTCGATGCCCAGCACCGTGCCCTGGATGGGCTTACGGGCGTAGGCCACGCCGAGCGCGTCGCGGTCGCCGCGGATCTCGCGCATGACCGACGCGGCGGTGCGCTTCTGCATCTTGCCGATGGCGGCGCAGGTATCGGCATCGGACAGGCCGCGCGAGAGCGTCGCGGGCGTCACGTTGCGCAGGCGCGCCTCGCCAATCTGGTCGCACAGGTCGCGGTTGCGGTCTGCCAGGTCACGCACGGTGGCAAAGTCGAAGCCGGGGTCGCCCTCGGCGGTAAAGTACTCGGTCTCGAGCACCTTGAGGGCCTCCTCGCCCTTCTGACGCTCGGACTCCATGGCGCCGTGATCGCCATAGATAAACATGGGGATAAACGGCTGGCGCTCGTATTCAAGTGCTTGCGAAACGTTCATATGCTGCTCCTTGGATGGGCCGCGTCGCGCGGCTCGGGGTTACTGAGTTGTGGCGAGATGATAGTTTACCATGGGCAACTATTGGCACCGCGCCTGGGACAACTACAATACCCTAGTTGACCGCTAGGACTTTTACAATGCTGCCGAAAGACACGAAAGGTTCCATCCGTCATGGATTTACTGATAGATATTCTGCTCGACGCTGGCAAGGACACGCTGTCCCTGGTGCCGTTTTTGTTGGTGACGTATCTTGCCCTCGAGACACTTGAGCACGTTGCGGGCGACCGCGTCAATGGCGCCATCAAGCGCGCCGGTGCCGCGGGTCCGGTTGTCGGTTCGCTGCTAGGCATCGTGCCGCAGTGCGGTTTTTCGGCCATGGCAGCCACGCTGTACGCCGGCCGCGTTGTGACACTGGGCACGCTGGTTGCGGTGTTCCTTTCGACCTCCGACGAGATGTTGCCGCTCTTGCTTGCCGAGCAAGTTCCCGTGCAGACCATGGCGATGCTGCTGGCGTCGAAGGCGCTCATCGCGCTGATCACGGGCTTTATCGTGGACGCCGCCATTCGCGGCCTGCGTCGCAACGCTCGCGCGCATGCGGCGATTCGCCGCACCGTGCTGGGGACCGCTGCCAATCCTGCCCATGTGAACTGCGCGCACGACGACCACACCGGCGGTGACATCATCGACGAGGTTGCCGAGGCCGGTGTGAGCGCCGACCATATCCACGAGCTGTGCGAGCGCGACCATTGCGGCTGTGATGAGGATGAGGGTGAGCATGGGCATGGACATGCTCACCACCATGACTACGGTCACGCGGACGAGCACCACCACGACCACGGCCACTCGCACGAGGGCGCGCCTGTCCTATCGATCATCCGCAGCGCGATCTCGCACACCGTGCAGGTGTCGGTATTCATTTTTCTAGTGACGCTGATCCTGGTCGCCGTCCTCGAGACCTTTGGCGAGTCGGCGATCGAGCAGTTCCTGCGCGGCAACGAGATGCTCGCCGTTCTGGGCTCGGCGCTCGTCGGTCTGATCCCCAACTGCTCCGCCAGCGTCGTCATTACGCAGCTGTACCTGGAGGGCGCGCTGCAGCTGGCCCCGATGCTCGCTGGCACGCTCATCTCCGCCGGCGTGGGCTACCTGGTGCTGTTCCGCACCAACCGCAGCGCCCGCGAAAACGCCCTGTTCCTGGTCATGATGTATGTCATCGGTGCCGGCTGGGGACTCATCTTGTCCGCCTGTGGCCTCTAAGTAGATTTTTGGGACATGCCTTAAAATCTACCCTTATGACCAGGGCATTTCCCACAGTCAAAAACAAAAAGGTAGATTTTTAGGCATGTCCCAAAAATATACCTTGGTTAGTGTAGTAGCTCGGCAAGGTTGCGCTTAAAGCGGGCTCGGTCCTCGCTGGTGAAGGCTGCTGGCCCGCGGGTGCGTCCTCCGGCGCGGCGCACTTTCTTTTCCTCGTGGCGGATAAACAGCTGCATGTCGATGGTTGCTTTGTCGTAGATGCGCCCGCGCACGCCGATGGCGGCGGCATTGCGTCCGAGCACCATGCTCGCCAGGCCAATATCCTGCGTCACGACAACATCGCCCGCCTGCAGGCGCTCGACAATGGCAAAGTCGGCGCTATCGGCGCCCACGCTCACGTCAAGCGTCGAGACCCAAAAGCCGCGTCGTGCGTGCTCGGCATCGCGCGGATTGTCGCGGCGAATGTGGCGTTCCAAGTTCTGCGTGCTGTTTCCGGCGATAACAACGGCGACGCCCGCCCGTCGCGCGCAGTCGATCGACTCGCGCGTGACCGGGCAGGCGTCAGCGTCAATAAAAAGCGTTCGCGGCATCTAGTGCACCAGTTTGCCAAATTGAATGGCGCGGACAATCAACGTCACGCCAAACACCAACAGCGCAGCGCCGCTAAAGATGACGAGCATCTTGGCCGACCACAGCGGATAGATAAACACGAACATGCCCGCGATGATGGAGAGTGCGCCGCTCAGGATGGCGAGGGCGCGGTTGGACGAAAGTTCGGACTCCAGAATCGACATGACACCCTCGACAATCCAGCCAAAGCCGGCAACGACCACCACGAGCGTGGTGAGGGTCGCGGTCGAGAACGCCTGATTGCGCAGGATTATCACACCGCCCAGGATGATGAGCAGGTTGGAGATGATGCTCGTCACACGCCAACCGGTGGGCAGCAGCGGCTCAAAAATGGCGGTAAATAGCCTGATGGCGGCGGTGATTACAAAGTAAAAGCCCAGGACGGTCGTCAAAAAGACGAGGGATTTGGCGGGTGCAAAAAGCAGTGCGATGCCGGCGAGGAGTGCGATGACGCCGGTGATGGCGTAGATCCAGCGCACGGCCTTGACGGCCTTGCCCGCCATGCTCTTCTCGTCAAATCCAAACTGACTCGATTTTTGGTCATCGTTCTTAAAGATGCCCATGATGTCTCCTTTCCGTGCGGCGTACGCCAAAAGTACTGCAACAAGTATCGCCCAAGGGCGCCACTGCATGTGGCGGGAAGGGCGAATTGCCGCCCCACATTCCCGAATTGTTACCTTTGTTCCCGTTTGGATGGGGACTATTCAACAGTTGTGGAACATTGCGTCGCTGAACGTTATTGCCTACGTTTTAGGTTAGATTTTCCTAAGGACAATTGGCTGTTATTGGGGGTCCCTATGAACGAAGCAGTTCCCGCGGTGCCGTCGAGCGCCGAGTCGATGGCAAAGCAGGGTTGCGAAAAGCTCGGTCTGGAAGCGTTTGATGCGCTGGTCCGTCGCGCCCGCACGTGCCGCCGCTTTGACGAGTCCATGCGCGTGCCGCGCGAGTTTTTGCTCGAGCTCGCGGAGTTGGCGCACCTGGCTCCCTGCGGCGCCAATGCTCAGCGTCTGCGCTTTCATGTGGTGAGCGGTGCCGAGGACTGCGCGCGCGTGTTTGACGAGCTCGCATGGGCTGGCGCGCTCAAGGATTGGCCGGGCCCCGATGAGGGCGAGCGCCCGACCGGCTATATCGCGATTCTTGCCGAGCGCGCCGTTCCGGGCAAGCCTGCCGCGCCCATCACCGAGGTCGACACCGGCATTGTCGCCCAGACGATGATGCTCGCCGCTCGCAGCGCTACGCCCGAGGTGGCTGCCTGCATGTTCAAGGCCTTTACGCCCCGCGCGATCGACGCCATGGGACTCGATACCGACAAGTACGAGCTCAAGCTGATCATGGCCTTTGGCGTGCCGACCGAGACGCAGGTTATCGACGCGATCGATTCCAACCCTGACGGCTCCATCAATTATTGGCGCGACGAGGCGCAGGTGCATCACGTGCCCAAGCGTCCACTTGCCGACGTGCTGGTGTAGTTGCATGGCAAAACCACCACAAAGGTGCCTGTCCCCTTTGTGGTGGCGCGAGGGGAGGGCGTGTGGCCGATCTGTATTTGGTGCGGCATGGGCAGACTGAGCTCAATGTGCAGAACATTTTGCAGGGCTGGCATGATTCGCCGCTCACAGCACGTGGGCGCGAGCAAGCGCTGGCGACGGGTGCGGCGTTCGAGGACCGCGGTGTTGCCTTTGACCATGTGTATTCGTCTCCGTTGGGGCGGGCGCGGTGCACGGCCGAGCTTATCGTTGGCGAGGGTCAGCCTGTTGAGTTGGTCGACGACTTGCGCGAGTGGCATTTGGGCTCGCTGGAGGGTACATCAAACCGCGAGATGCCCGCTCAGCCTTGGGGTGATTATCCGGTTGCCTTTGGCGGTGAATCGGAAGGTGAGCTTCGCGAGCGCATGGTTGCGGCACTGTCCCGCATTATGGCGAGGCCGCAACATAACTGCGTATTGGCGGTCTCCCACGGCTCTGCCTGCCAGGAGTTTCTTGGGCATGTGACAGGCGGGGGAGAGCAACCCGACAACGGCGCCGTGCTTCATTTTGACTATTGCGACGGGGCGTTTTCGCTCTTGAGTTGGTAACAAACGAAAGGACCCCCTATGAATAAAGACCTGTATCTGGTTCGTCATGGACAGACGATATTTAACCTCAAGCGCATCATTCAGGGTTGGAGTGACTCGCCACTCACACAGCTGGGATACGACCAGGCGGCGCGTGCCGGCATGTTTTTGCGTGCGCGCGGTATCGAGCCCGATCATGCCTACGCCTCCACGCTGCATCGCACCGAACAGACCATCGCCAACTTGTGGCCGGGCCTGGCGTATGAGCGTCTGGACGGCCTGCGCGAGTGGTTCTTCGGCGACTTTGAGGCCGAGCGCGTGATGCTCATGCCCGAGCGCCCGTGGCGCGATTTCTATTGCCAGTTTGGCGGCGAGGGCCAGATGCAGGTTCGCGAGCGCATGGTGACGACGTTGACCGAGCTTATGCAGCGCCCGGACCATACGTGCGTGCTCGCCGTAAGCCATGGTTCGGCCATCAAGGAGTTTATGGATCACGTGAAAGGCGCTGCGGCAGACGAGCGCGACCGCGTTCCGGGCAACTGCTCCGTGTTGCACTTTGCATTTGATGATGCGACGGATACGTTTGAACTGGTTGAGATCTTTACGCAGGAAGACTACGCGCGCGAGCTGGGGCTTGAGCCGCTCGTGGCGGCAGCAGGTCCGCAGCGCGGGTAGCGCTAGAACCGTGCGATCTGGTGGGTGAGCAGGCCCGTCGGGACCTGCGGCGCAGCGCCGCTGACCTGCGCGGCGGGGAAGAGCGCGGCCACGGTAAAGTTGAACGGCTCCTTGCCCGTGTACGTTCCAGCGGCACGGGCCTCGTCGGCAAGGAGCAGCGATGCCCCGGTCAGAGCGGCGGCGTAGGCGGGGTCGTCGGCCAGCGTCGGCTCCGGCGCCTGGTCGAGCATGGCGCGGATGGCTCCGACAGCGTCCTCGCGCTTGACCTCCCACACGCGGTGCGTAATGCCCGCGGGATCGGTGACGGCGTAGAGCGACGCGCCCTCTTTGGCGGCTCCCAGGATGATATCCATGACGGGCGAGGCCTCATAGGCGAGCGACACGGGACGAGGCTGAACTTTGAGTTCGGCGATCGCATGCGCAGCGTCGTAGCTGACTTCGCCCTCGTCGCCCGCAAGCGCACTCATCGGGCAAATCGCCACGACGCCCGTCACGCGCCCCGGCTCGCCCGAGCATTCGTACACGTAATACGCCGCACCCGGATCCTTGAGCATCAGGCCATCGGCAATGGCGCCGCGCAAGGCATCGTTGCCGCTCAGGATGCCACCCATCTGCGGCAGCGCCTCGAGCACGCGGTCCTGAGCCGGGCGGATGCAGGGAAACGGAAGTGCTTTCATGGACGGTCCTAACGTGTGAGTCGGTTTGTTCGCGGCTTATTATGCCCCAACTTGGCCGCTCGCGTCACAGAGCACGTTATCGGCGAGCGCGACCAGTACCTGCTGGCAGCGAACGATATCGGCGTGAGGCACGTACTCGTTGGGCTTATGGGCGAGCGCGAGCGACCCGGGACCGTAGCTCATACAGTTGCGGTTGCCCGTCTTGCCTGCGATTACGGCGGTGTCAGTGTAGCCGGTAAAGAAGCCGACGGCCGTGTTCGCGCCCGTCACGTCATCTGCCGCGCGCTGGAGCGCTGCCAGAAGGGGAGAGCCCGGGTCGCGCTCGATGGCGGGGCGGTCGCCCGTCACGGTGTAGCTGCCGTAGCAACCCGGAACCGCCGCCTCCGCTGCGGTAATGGCCTGCTCGACCATGCGAGTCGCGGCGGCCGTGTCGGTCGGCGGCGTTAGGCGCATGTCGACCCAGACCTTGGCGTGGTCGGGCACGACGTAGGGACGATAGCCGCCCTCGATCTGGCCAAACGTGATAGTCGAAGGCCCCAGCTCATCATGCACGGGCAGCTCCGCAAACGCGTGACGAAGCGAGCACGCGACCTCGGCCATGGCGGCGACGGCATCCGCGCCCTTCCATGGTTGGCTTGCGTGCGCCGTTGCGCCGGTCATCTCGATCTCGAACCACGTGCGCCCCTTGTGCGCCACCTGAATCTGCCCGTCGGTGGGCTCGGTGTCCAGCACCCACTCGTGCGAGCCGACCCAACCGGCATCGATGGCGGTCTCGGAGCCGCGCATAAAGTCTTCCTCATCGACCGAGCAGATGAGCGAAAAACCGCGTCGAGGCCGCACGCCGTACGCCGCCACGCGCTCGATTGTATGGACGAGCGCTGCAATGGCGCAGGCCAGGCCGCCCTTCATGTCGCAGGCGCCGCGGCCATAGAGTTTGTCGTCGCGTACAATCGCATCGAGCGGCGGGATGTCCGCATCCCACCCGTCACCCAAGGTGACGGTATCCATGTGGCAGATGTAGACAAGCCGCGGCTCGTCGCTCAAGCCGGGCACGGTGACCATAAGATTGCGTCGTCCTGGAAGCACCTCAAGCTCCTCGACTTGCACTGCATCCAGCGCCGGGCAATCGAGCACAGCGATCTGCGACTCGATCAACCCTTTGATATACCGCTCAATCTCGTTCTCATACGCACCGGGATCCGAGCTATCGATCCGTACAAGCTCCTGCGCAAGCCGCCAGGCAAAGTCCTCATCAACCATATGCAACCTTACAATCAGTTTGCTTTCCAAACCGATTGTAAGCCTCCTGAGAGATCCGCGACGCGCGCGTAGCGGTATTTACCGTTCACAGGGCGAGCCAGCGCGTTTGCCGTCCGAGCGGGTTCACAAATGACGCAGTGGGTAGGTACCCTTCATGGACGACATGCTGTGCGACATATCTGCCTTTCGGTATCACCGGATACCTCCACAGGTCTTGGCGATAATGCCGGACCTGCCCGATTCTGTGGACGATCCGCGCAGGGAGTGCCTTTGTGAGCATCCGCTCGTCACGCATTTCCTGGGCACCCCGCTACATGTGTTGGCGCAGGGTGGCTGTGGTCGCAAGGGCAGTCGCATTGTCAGGCATGTTTGGAACGGGGAGAGGCCGTTTGGCTCCGTGCAGCAGACAGAGTTTGGCCTCGATGTTGCGTCTCCGCTCTTTACCCTGCTGACCCTGGCCCCCTCGGTCTCAAACGAGCGTTTGGTCATGTGCATGTATGAGATGTGCGGCTCCTTTGCCGTGTGCAAGATTGCGCCCCAGGTAAAGTCGGCACTTGTGCAGGCGTATGGGGATCAGTGGGGCGACGCGCGGTTGGGCTGGGAAAACGTAAGGGATGTCGCTGGGAATCCAACGGACTTGTGGAAACGACCTCCCTTGATCGAGCTTTCTGAACTTGCGGAGTACGTCGAAAAGATCCGGGGGCTTCGCGGCGCTAAATCGTTCACACGTGCCGCGAAATGCATTACGGGGGTGGCGGCATCGCCGCTCGAGGTCCAGGCTTCGATGCTGTTTGGTCTTTCGAGGTTGCGCGGCGGCGAAGGGCTGCACCTTACCAATAACGTTGAGATTCGTATGACGCGCAGTGCCCGCCTGATTTCGGGGCTTGATAGACGCTATGCCGATATCCTGCTGTCAAATAAGGACGGCAGCCGAGAGTGCCTGGTTGAATGTCAAGGTAAGGCCATTCACGGATCCATAGAATCCAAGATCTCGGACTCAGATCGAACGACGGCCCTGCAAGCGATGGGATATCCCGTCGTTCTGTTGACCTATGGTCAGCTGGCCGACTCCGATGCCTTCCGCGTGGTGATGGAACTCATCATGTCCTATCTCGATGCGCCGTTGAAGGACAAGACGCCGCGGCAGTAGGAGCTCGAACGGCGGCTTCGTGAGGAGATTTTCATCGATTGGGCGAGCATGTAGTCCCGCGGGCGAAAACGGTCGCGGGAACTGGAGTTTTGGTTGCGAAAAGGCTTCAATTTCGCCTTGGATGGGCTTAGAAAAATGCTACCCAGAACAAGTTGTTTCGGAAAATAGACAGTCAACTCAAAAGTGGCATATAGAGATCGATTTTTACCTTCTAAAACCCCTGATGAAACTGTTTATCAATTCGGGTGTGCTTGGCGACTTGGGTCCCACTGTCGATTATCCGAAAAAACTTGTTTTGGGTAGCATTTTAAAGCCGCCAGTAAGCAACGAAATCGGCCCCCGTTTTGTGAAAACGGGGGCCGAATGGGCTTCGTGGTCCGTTTGGCAGGCTTGGTGCCGCCGCTACTTAATCACGCGTACGCGATACATCGACGGAATCCGCTTGAGCGCCTCGATGGTGCTGCTGTCCAGGTGCTCGTCGGTGTCGAACATAGTGTAGGCGTTCTCGCCGGCGGACTCGTTGGTCATGCGCTGCACGTTGGCGTTGTCCTTGGCCAGGATGGCCGTGATCTGGCCGATCATGTTGGGCACGTTGGCGTGCAGGCAGGCGATGCGGCTTGCGGCGCGCGCCTTGCCCATGCTGCAGGCGGGGTAGTTGACGCTGTGCGCGATGTTGCCGTTCTCCAGGTAATCCTTGAGCTCGCTGATGGCCATGTCGGCGCAGTTGGCCTCGGCCTCGCCGGTGCCGGCGCCCGAGTGCGTGGTGATAAACGTGTTGGGCATCTTGACGGTCTTTGGCGTGGCAAAGTCGCAGCTAAACCAGCTCAGCTTGCCCTCACGCAGGGCGGCGTCGACGGCGTCCTCGTCGATGATGGTCTCGCGCGCGTAGTTGATCAGTACGGCGTTGGGCGCCAGCAGGTCAATCTGCTCGGTGCTGATCATGCCGATGGTGTCGGCCTTGCTGGGTACGTGCACCGTGAGGTAGTCGCAGCCGCGGCACAGGTCCTCGAGCGTGCCCACGCGCTGCACCTCGCGGCTCAGCACCCACGCGTGTTCGACGGAAATGAACGGGTCGTAGCCGTAGACGTCCATGCCCAGATCGACGCAGGCATTAGCGACCTTGGAACCCACGTTGCCCAGGCCGATGACGCCGATGCGCTTGCCCTTGAGCTCGCGGCCCACAAAGGCCTTCTTGGCCTTCTCGGCGTCGACCTGAATCTCGGGGTCGTCGGCGTTGTCGCGGACCCAGTTCATCGACTGCACCACGCCGCGGCTCGAAAGCACCAGCATGCCTAGGACGAGCTCCTTGACGGCGTTGCTGTTGGCGCCGGGGGAGTTAAAGACGACGACGCCCTTCTTGGCGTACTCCTCGACGGGGATGTTGTTGACGCCGGCGCCGCAGCGGGCGATGGCGCGGATGCCCTCGGGCAGCTCGTAGCCGTGCAGGTCGGTCGAGCGCATCAGGATGGCGTCGGCCTCCTCGGCGGTGTCCACAAACTCGTAGCCCTCGCCAAACTCGACTTTGCCGTCTTTGGTGATGTCGTCGATGGTCTTGATCTTGCGCATGAAAAACTCCTTAGCAGGTTTTGATGTAAACAGGGTGGTCTGAGGTGGCTGGTCGGCCCGCGCGCTGCGGGCTAGTTAGATCGCGGACTCAAACTATGCTGCACTTCGAAGTCCTTCATGTACGTTGCCAGCGCCTGTACGTCCTCCATGGTGACGGCGTTGTACACGCTGGCGCGCATGCCGCCGACGAGGCGATGGCCCTTGACGTTTTGAATCTGGTGCTCGGCCGCGCCTGCGACAAAGGCGGCGTCGAGCTCGGCGTCGCCGGTGCGGAACGTGACGTTGGCGATGGAGCGGCTGTCTGCCTGCGTGGTGCCGTGGAACAGCTCACTGTTCTCGAGCAGGTCGTAGAGCAGGTTGGCCTTGGCCCAGTTGCGCTCGGCCATGGCGGCAAGTCCGCCGGTTTCCTCGACCCAACGGAACACCTTGCCGCACACGTAGATGCCAAAGGTGTTGGGCGTGTTGAGCATGGAGCCCTTGGCTGCCTCGGTTTTAAGGTCCATGTACTGCGGCGTCTGCTCAAAGGCGGGGCCTTTGGCGATCAGGTCGTCGCACACGATGACCACGGTCACGCCCGCGGCACCGGCGTTTTTCTGCGCGCCGGCGTAGATGAGCCCGTAGCGCTCGACGTCGAGCGGCTGCGACAGGAAGCAGCTCGAGACATCGGCGACCAGCGGCACGTCGCCGCAATCGGGCAGCTCGTGGAACATGGTGCCAAAGATGGTGTTGTTCTGGCAGATGTAGACATAGTCGAGCCCGTCGCCCGCGGCCTCGGCGGCAATGCTCGCGTTGATGTCGGCCATGTTGGGAATGCGGTCGAAGTTGGTGTCCTCGGAGCTCGCGAGCAGCACGGCCTCGCCGTACTTGGCGGCCTCCTTGTATGCCTTGTTGGCAAAGTTGCCGGTTACGACGTAGCCGGCGCGGCCGCGGCGCATGAGGTTCATCGGGATGTCCGCAAACTGCAGCGTGGCGCCGCCCTGCAAAAACAGGACGCGGTAGTTGTCGGGGATGCTCAGCAGACGGCGCAGGGTTGCCTCGGCGTCGTCGATGATCTGCTGGTACATACTAGATCGATGGCTCATCTCGAGCACGGACATGCCGCAACCGCGGTAGTCCATCATCTCGTCGGCGATCTCGGCGAGCACGCTGGTGGGCAGTGCGGCCGGGCCTGCTGAGAAGTTGTGCACACGTGCCATCTTCTAGGTCCCCCTCGTAGTCGTTTGAACGTTCGGGATACTTTAGCACAGTGCAGCACCGGGCGCGACCGCATCACGGTAAAACTCGAGTGCGCCGCTATGATTTACAAGGTTGTTACATGGGGGAGGGGTGGGCCGCCTAGTTTAGAGCTCGCATCCGATCCGCCTCGGCCTTCGCCTGTGTCCACGGGCGCACGCGGCCGTTTACTAGATCGTTGAAGCCGCGGGCGATGGATTGTTGGACTCGTGCCCGCTCGTCGCTCGAGGCGTTCTTTTCCTGGCAGCGCCTTGATTTGTCGGGGAATGCGGGCAGTTCGTTCATGAAACAGCCTTTCAAAAAAGAAAATGCCGGGGGGATCCCCCGGCCCTTGACTGCCCTCCATAACGGAACGCAACTCTTTTATACCATGCTGCGGGTATCTAGCTCAAGCATAAAACACGAATATATGTTCGCATGTTTAACGTTTGAGTAATGTCTTCAATTCGCGACATTTGCCCTGCGTCTATATCACCGGGATATACCGTGACAGATACTCTTTG
Organism: uncultured Collinsella sp.; assembly: GCA_934655965.1. Classification (GTDB taxonomy): domain Bacteria; phylum Actinomycetota; class Coriobacteriia; order Coriobacteriales; family Coriobacteriaceae; genus Collinsella. Next base: position 11,907 of record CAKUHK010000014.1, on the reverse strand, counting down.
AGAGCGGGGTCGCACACATAGAGAAACGTTCCAAGCATGCCTCGCGTCATGAGGACGTAGTAGGCGTTGACGATAATCTTTTGTAGACCATCATCGCTTGCCTTTTTCTTCGCGACAGCATCTTTGAAGTTTGCCTTGTTAACGCAGACGGCTCCCTTGTCGTTGTCGTAGTAAATGTCGGGACCCAGAATTACGAATCCGTAATTGAGATCGTAGCCCTGTACTGTGTGAATGCAACCAACCTCATTGACGGCGTTGGCCGAGTTGACCCAATCCTTTTGAGTTGAATTCCAGCGTTTGTGAATGCCCTCAATGACGATATCGAACTCATCTTTTTTGGTCTTGGTTTCCCACTTCCAAGCGAAACCGGCAGTCATGCGAGATAGGCTGGCTTCTTCTTCCTTGGCTTGTTGTAGGGAGCAGAAGTCTTCGAATCGGTTGACGATGCCAAATTGATAGCGTGGCGCATCGCTTCCGGGGTCCTTGTCTCGCGAATCGTAGGGCTCCGAGGCAAAGAGCTCATCAAACTTCATGCCGGCATGCATATACGCTTTGTTGTCGAGCAGATCATATACAAAGTCGAGATACTCATCGCCGCCGCGCACTCGCATTTGGGTGCTCAAGTTGAATTCTTCGGTTTCAATTTTCGCTTCTTCGAGTTGGTTAAGTCGCTGCTCAAGACCGTCTCGATCTAGACCAGATGCCCTGACTTGCTGCTTGGGGTCATAGAACAGATATGCTTTGTCGCAGCATTTGAATATCCAGTCAACCTGGTTGCTCGTATGTGGGAGGCCGAGGCGATCGCAGGTGTTATAGAAGGCCTTGATGCCGGAGCCCATACTTAGATAATTACCCAGTCGATGTGCTTCGTCGACAAGCAGGATGTCGTAATGATCATTTTTGGTTACGTCACTGGGGCTCAAGATATCGCCAGGCTTTAACCCTGGAAGGAAGTGCGTGAGTTTCCTGAGGGTCTTCTTCAGGGAATCCATGGGGGTAACAAAACCGACTCGCAGGTCGGAGAGGTTGGGCTCATTTTTGATTTTGAACATGAGGCTGATGGCGAGGATTGTTTTACCTGTTCCCGGCGCGCCATTCACGACGGTTATACGTTCTCTTTTTGAGCCGCCATGTTTTACATCTTCATGCTCCTGTTCGAGACGTTTATAAATCGTCTCGATTGTTTCGTATTGATCGGGCGTAAGCGTCTTGAAAGGAGAGAACTTGAACAGATCGGAGTTCTCGAGCTCTTCAATCGGATGAATCGCGTAGTTTTCCTCACGAAGCTTCGTCCAGAGGTCTCGGAACTTCTGTCGATACTGGGGCCGCTCAAAATAATCGAACTGGGCATAGCCGTTGTTGGCATTGGTTACCTGGTATTTTTCGTCGGCGCAGAACAGCTCAATGAGCCTGTTTTCAAACTCAAATGTAGCAGACTGATTGAATGTCGGGTTGTCGATCAGAAGGGTCCGGTCGAAGTCCTTCTCAACGTTTGCGGCGTGTTGCTTCATGCGGCGCCGATAATTGGTCGTTTGACCGATGTAAGCCGTTTTGTTTTTGCTGTTAGTCAGGATGTAGAGAACGGGCCAGCTTTCATCATGGTGCGACCCTGGCTTTGGCGTGCCAAAATCCTGCAACGATTCACTTGTCTCAAAGGGTTGGGGCAGGGGAAGCGTATATTGCCGAAGGGCGAACTCGTTACTCATGATGGCCCGCCTTTCTGTATTCGTTGGAGCCGGTGTCGATGGGGTAGCGTTCGCCGTTGCGTTTGAGTTTGGACGTGAGCGCCGCCTGTAAGTCGATGTCATTGAGGTCGGCAAAGCGCAGGAGAAAAAGCAGTGTGTCGGCGACTTCGTCTTCGATGGCTTGGCGCTGCTTGGGGTCTTGGAACATTTCTGCTATGTGCTCGTTGCTCATAAAGCGAAAGAGCTGTAGCAGCTCGGAGGACTCAGTTGCCATGCCGATGGCGAGTTCTTTTGGCGTGTGGTATTTGCGCCAATCACGCGCATCGCAAAAATCTCTGACTTGCGTCGTCATGGCATCGAGCTTGTCCATTGTCTGCAGCCCCCTTGATGGTCATTGCTTTATTATGGCGGTATCTGAGATTTATTGCACCCCATTTAGGACATGCGACACATGCGGGTGAGGTGACCCGGTAGGAGGTTTCACCATGAAGGTCGACGTTGATGTAGACCAGCTGCGCGAGGACTTACTCGACCGCGCGGGGAGTGCGGCTGGCGCGGGCTTTCCTGCCGCCATGCTCGACGTGATGGATATCGAGGATGAGTCGCCCCAAGAGCTCCTCGCCCGAGCCGAACGCGAAGGCCTCGACCTCCGCGACTTCGACGTGGGCGACGACGCGGGCTGCGACACAGACGAGGGCTGGTAACGGAGTCACTCCTCAACCTCACCCTCTCAATAACTTGCGGTGAAATAGGGGCTGAAATGGCTGCTAGAAGGCCCATTCAGCCCCTATCTCACCGCATAATGGGAATGCGACAAAAGGGACTGCGTGTTTGCCACATTCGGCATTGATGCCGGATCGCCACCTACATTTTTTGAGTTGCGCGGTTCTTCCGGTGGCCTAACAGCAAGTGCCGCTTTAGCAACTTGAGCGGTTCTGTTCTAGCCTAGTCATATTAATGTCTATTTGCGCAGAGCTCTCACATAATCAAACATCATGCAGGGCACAAACGGTCCTCCGGTGGCATCTTTGCCCAGCGAAGAGGCTCCGGGCGACCGCGCAACTCGATTTTTGTTGGTGAGCGGGTAGCGCAGCCGGTTCATGCGCCAACTAGCATCTCGCGGGTGACCGAATTTGGCATAAAAATGCCGGAGGGAAGCCTCCGGCTCTTGGAGGTCCCTCTATTCGAGGGTACCGACTTCTTTATAGCATGAGATTGGATGGCTTTCAAATGGCCGCTCTTTGGCGTTGCCGTCCGTCGTGGCTGAACTGGGATGCGGCCGTTCGCAGCCCCTCAATAAGTTGCGGTGAAATAGGGACTGTTTGGCTGCTAGAAGGCCTATTCAGTCCCTATTTCACCGCAACTTAGGAGGGGGCGGGGGCTGCTACGACGCGAGCGTGGCGATGACGGCTTCGTCGCCGGCGTATATGAGGGTGCTGCCGTCGGGGATGATTGTTTGGCCGTCGCGCTTGAGCATCACGACGATAAAGGGGTGCTTGCCCTGCGGCACGTCGCGCAGGCGCTGGCCGGCCAGGCGTCCGTGGGGCGTCACGGTGACCTCGCGCAGCGTAACCTCGGCACGCTCTTCGAACGTTGGGGCGGCCATCACCAACAGGTCGCCTTCCTCGATCACGGTATCGCCATTGGGCAGCACAGGGTGCGCTCCGTCGCGCAACACCAGGACCACGAGCATGTCCGTAGCGCTGCCAATGTCGGCAAGCGAGCGTCCGGCAAACGGATGCCCCGCGCCCACCTTGAGCTTAACGAACGACATTCCGTCCTCGTCGCGGTAATCGTTAAACGTGCGGCGGACGTCGCCTTCCGCATCGATCATGTCGAGCTTTTTCGCCACCGCCGGCAGCAGCGAGCCCTGCACCACAATGCTCGACACGGCAATCACAAACACCAGGTCAAATAGGTCGTGGCCGCCGGGAACGCCCGCCACCACGGCAAAAAGGCTAAAGACGACCGACGCGGCGCCGCGCAGGCCCGCCCAGCTTACAAGCGCTACCTGGCGAGGGTTCGTCTTAAAGGGCGCCAGCAGCAGGCCGACGGCGATGGGGCGGCTCACAAAGAGCATGAACGCCATGAGTGCCAGGCCCGGCAGCAGCATTTGAGGCAGGCGCGCGGGCGTCACGAGCAGGCCGAGCAAAAAGAAGATGGTCATCTCGGCCATCTCGGTGAGGGTGTCGAAGAAGTGCGCCAGCTCGACCTTGCCGGTGATGTCGCTTGCGCCCAGCACGATGCCGGCCAGGTACACGGCCAAAAAGCCGTTGCCGCCCAGGTAGCTCGGCAATGAATATGCGACGATAGCCACGGCGAACAAGAAGATGGTGTGTGCACCCTCTGCCGTTGCGTGCGCGCGCTCAATCAGGCGTGCGCTCGCCCAGCCGATGACCAGGCCCAGTCCCACACCCAGGATGATCTGCTTGGCCAGCAGCACAGGGATATTGATGTTGCCGCCGGCCGCGAGCGTGGCGAGCACGGCGGTGAGCATGTAGGCGACGGGGTCGTTGGAGCCCGATTCGACCTCGAGCAGCGAGTCGGTGCCGCCCCTCAGCGAAAGGCTGTGCTCGCGCAGGACGCTAAAGACGCTCGCTGCGTCGGTGGACGCCACGACCGATCCCAGTAGCAGGCCTCCGATCCAGTCGAAACCCAGTGCGAAGTGCGCAAACGCGCCCGTAATGCCTGCCGTGATGACGACGCCGAGCGTGCTCAGCAGCACCGCGGGCACGGCGACGGGCTTGGCACGGTCGATGTTGGTGTTAAAGCCGCCATAGAACATGATGAACAGCAGCGCCGTGCTGCAGACGGTCTCGGTGAGCGCGTAGTCGCTAAACTCGATGTGCGCCGGGCCGTTGATGCCGAGCAGCATGCCGAGCGCGATAAAGATGAGCAGGGTGGGGAAGGGGAGCTTTTTGCCGACGGGTTTGATGGTCAGGCACAGAATAATGACGAGGCCGATAAAAAGAAGGATCTGGTTCATGGATGGTGTCCGCTCCTGGGTGGTTGGCGTGGCACGGTCAGTTGTCTGCGGTTATTTGTACCCAAAGACGGTGGGTTTATGGGGCTGGATTACGGGCATGCGCGATATCGTCACAGGGGGCCGTCGGAATGACTGCCGTTTGTAAACCCTTTCCAGCTTTATTGCAACGGAGTACAATGGGTAACGTTTAAGTTCAACTTGAAGTTTTAGTTGCGGCACCGGGCTTCGGCCGCAATGCAAGGAGAGGCGTACCATGGCGATCTATGTGACATCTGATGCTCACGGGCATGTGTGCGCGCTTGACGAGGCCCTGTCCAAGATTTCGCTGACGTCTGACGACACGCTGTACGTGTTGGGCGACATGATCGATCGCGGGCCCGATCCGGTCGGCGTTATCAAGCTTGTGCGCTCGCTGCCCAACGCCCGTGTGCTCAAGGGCAATCATGAGCAGATCATGCTCGATGCCATCATTGGCCAAGATCCGCTCGATGCCGAAACCTGGGATATTAACGGCGGTTGGACTACGCGCCAGCAGCTCAACGATATGGAATTTGAGGCGTACGAGGAACTCGTGCGCTGGATGGCGACGCTGCCGCTCTATGCGGTCGTCGAGACTGCCGAGCGTCCGTTTTTGCTAGTGCATGCCGGCATTCAGACCGAGGCGGCGCGTGCATTTTTGCTTGAGCATGGTGTCGATTGCGCCGATGGCGGGGGAGCGGTCGACGCCGATGGCGAGTTGCTGCAGCAAATGCTCGCTGTGCAGTCTTCCGATGACTTGCTCTGGATTCGTCACGGCTATTGGGATGCGCCGACGGGGCTGCTTTCTGCCGAGGGCAAGGGTCCGGTCGTGGTGAGCGGCCACACGCCCACGGTGTCGCTTGGGCGTTATTGCGAGGTGGGCGGTCTGGCGGGACTCGATGAGGAATCGGGCCGCGGGCAGATCGTGCGCCTGGGCGGCGAGGATACCGCCGGCGTGCCCGACCGCATCGACATCGACTGCGCCGCCGCCACCGGATCCGAGTTCGGCCGCGTCGGCATCCTGCGCCTGGATGACGGTGCCGAGTTCTACGCGAACATCAACCCGGGCGAGTAATCGGTGCAAAGGGTAGCTAATTTGGGACGGGGCTTTTTTAGCTGCCTCGGCCGATAGGGTGCCGGTTTGGCCGATTGGCAGCCGGGGTAGCTAAAAAAGCCCCGTCCCAAATTAGCTACCATCCCCACCCCACGGATTGAGGTCTAATACTTTTCCAGAGAAGTGAATGAGTGAAATCGGACCCCCGAAGCATCTGCATTTTTCGCCAGCAAAACCGCAGGAAAAACTTAGTAAACCCGCAGGAAACAGAGTCCAAAAAGTGTCGATGCTTCGGGGGTCAAAATAAGGTCGTTCACTTCTCGGGAAAAGTATTAGACTGCGATTTCCAGCCCCCCATCGTGCTGGCTATGCCCCGTACGGGTTGCGGTCGCGTTCGATGCGTTGGCGGATGTGGGCGTACTCGATAATCAGCAGCACCAGGAGTAGGGCCATGATTGCCAGGTAGCTCACCACAGCGCCCATCAGACCCAGCAGATTGATGAGTATCACCGGTAGCACCACGCTCACGGCGAAGCAGATCAGGTAGATTTTGGTGACGTCGCCGGCGTGGCGCAGCACCGTGATGATGGCGTAGATAAAGTCGATGGCCGCCGTGATTCCGCCAGCGCAAACCATCAACAGCGCCAGCGTACGGTAGCGCTCAAAGTTGAGGCCGTACATAAAGCTCATGATGGGAATGCCGGGGCCTGCCATAAATGCGGCGCATGCGCCGGTGATGACCACGATGAGCGCCATGACGGCAACAATAATCAAGTCAAAGCGGCGACGCTTGCGCGGATTCGCCCAAATGCTCGACAAGCGCAGGAGCTGCGGTTTGTAGACAAATCCGATGCTCAGCAAAATAGCCTGCGCCGGAAAGAACAGCGCATTAAAGTACAGCTGATACTTGTAGGCCAGCGTGCCTTCCATCACAAACTTAGGCATGCTCTCGATAAGGTTGAACAGGAACAGCGCACCAAAGAGCGGAGCACACTGCGCGAAGAGACGGCCGACCTCGCGCAGGCTCACGCGGCGCGACTTTTCGGTCTCGAGCAGGGCGAGCGGGGCGGTGACCAGAACAAGCGAGGCGATTGCGGCGATGCCCATGGCCATGGCCGCGATGGGCATGCTACGCGTGAGGAGCAGCGCTACGCTAAAGACCACAATGACGCCGACGGAACGCAGCGTTTGGCTCATGCCGGCCAAATAGAGCTTGTCTGCCTGCTGAAGACGGCCCTCGTATACGTCGGCGATGCCGTCGATCACCTTATAGAGGTAGACGCCCAGGCCGATCATGGCCATCTGCGCGTCGTAGCCGCGGGCGCTGCTGTACGCAAGGCCGCATGCCAGCGCGAGTGCTCCGCAAAGCCAGCGATTGAGCTGGTAGGAGGCGAAGGAGGTCTTTTCGTCGATGTCCGAGACCTGGAAATTGCGCACGCCGTAGTTGCACGCGATCATGATGAGCGTGCCGGTAACGAACGCGATGGAGAACTTGCCGGCTTCTTCGGCGCCCACGAGCTGTGTCGACACGATAGTGAGAAGGGGAAACGCCATGCCCCATACAGCGGTGCCCAGGGTGTTCCAGATGTAGTCGCGGCGGGTCGCGTGCTCTTCGTACTCGGCCTCTTGCATGGAGAAGCCGCCGCCGTAGACGGCTGCGAGCAGGCGGTTCCACCAGGCGTTGACCATGCGACGGATGGGGCCGGGCTCACGGTCGCGCTCGCGGCGACGGCGCGTTGCCTGACCGCTGTCGGGACCGCCGGCGTTGCGCTGGCTTAGCTCCTGGATGCGTGCGAGCTCCTCGGCAGTGTGCGAGGCGGGGAACAGGCCGTTCTCGATGCGTCCGCCCTGCCCATGCGACCCGCCGCCCGATACGGTGGGGTCGGCGACGCCGTTGCGGCGCGCGATGGCACGGCGGATGCTATCGAGGGGCGTGATGCTCAAGGCGGTTCCTTTCTATTGCTGCGCCTTAGTATAGTCGCGACAGTGTCGGTTCGTGTTTTTGAACAGATTGTTCAATATATTCGGCAGGCGGCAGCAAATTGTCGGTAAGCGTGCGGTATTCTGTTGAAGTTTTGTGACACCCCGATGCCGCCTTCGCGGTACCAAGGAGCTTTTACCCATGGACGTCGCCGCATTTTTGCTGGCTCTTGTGCCGATCATCTGGCTTGTCGTGATGCTGCTGTGCTTTAAATGGCTCGCCTGGAAAGCCGCCATCGGCTCGTTTGTTCTTTCGTGCGTGCTCGCTTTTGCGTGGTGGCACCTGCCGGCGGCTCAGATCGCCACGGCCTCGCTCGAGGGCTTTTTGATGGCCCTGTGGCCCATCGTGCTGGTGATTATCGCCGCGGTCTTTACGTATAACCTGTGCGTGCGCACGGGCGCCATGGACGTGATCGGCAGCATGATCACCTCCATCAGCAGCGACCGCCGTCTGCTGGCGCTGCTCGTGGCCTGGTGCTTCGGTGGCTTTATGGAGGGCATGGCCGGCTTTGGTACCGCCGTCGCCATTCCCGCCGGTATGCTCGCTGGCCTGGGCTTTGAGGCCGTCCCTGCCGTGCTCATCTGTCTGCTGGCCAATGGCGTGCCCACGCCTTACGGCTCCATCGGTATCCCGACGGTGTCCGTTGCCGACCTGGTCGGTCTGGATTCCCTGCACCTGGCGACTGTTCAGCTGGTGCAGCTTGCGCCGTTCTTTGTGGTGATGCCGCTGTTGATCGTGCTGGTCGCGGGCCGTGTTGCCGATGACCAGGGCAACGTTGCGAGTGTGGGCGAGCGCCTGCATGGCGTGGCCGGTATCGCGCTGCTCTCTGGCGCGTCCTTTGTCGGCGCGGCCTTGGTTGTCGCCATGTTTGTGGGTCCCGAGCTTGCCGTGGTCGTGGGCTCCATTGTGTCGCTCGCGCTGACCGCCGCGCTTGCCATGCGTGCCGAGAAGTCCGGCCATTTGGACGCGCGCTTCCATATGAATATCGAGGCCGGCGAGCAGCTGACCGTTAAGTCGGCGCTTTCGGCCTGGTCGTGCTTCATCCTGATCTTTGTGCTGCTGCTGGGTACCTCCAACCTGGTGCCCGCTGCGCATGCCGCGCTCGCGCCGTTTGCGAGCCACGTGCAGGTGTATTGCGGCGAGAACCCCGGTACGCTTACGTTTTCGTGGATCAACACGCCGGGTGTCTGGATTTTCCTGGCGGCGTTTGTCGGCGGCGCGATTCAGGGTGCTTCGCCGCGTCTGATGGGCGAGGTGCTGGCCGCGACCGTCAAGCAGATGATGCCGACGGTGATCACCATGCTTTCGGTGCTGGGTTGCGCCAAGGTGATGGGCTATGCGGGCATGATTTCGTCGATCAGTGCGTTTTGCATTGCCGTCGCCGGCGGTCTGTACCCGATCCTGGCTCCGTGGATCGGTGCCGTTGGAGCGTTCGTGACCGGTTCGGGCACGTCCTCGGGCATGCTGTTCGGTCCCATCCAGAGCCAGGCCGCTACGGCGCTGGGCGTGAGCGACTATTGGATGGTCGCGCTGAACGCCCTGGGCGTTGCTGCGGGCAAGATGATCTCGCCGCAGACGCTCGCGATCGGCCTAGCTGCCGTCCACGTGCGCGGCAAGGACGCCGAGCTCCTGGGCGCCGTCCTGCCCTACGCCGCCGGCATGCTGGTCCTCATGAGTGCGATCGCCATGCTCGGCCAAAACCTGCCGCTATAGAATTAGTCGTTGGGGACGTTCTTAAACGACTAGTCGCTGGGGACAGTCTTTGGATTGTTGCTGATCGAAGCCGTTTTTGCGCCGCTTGGTAGGGCGTCTGTAAATGGCCTTGGTCAAAAAATGGCAAATCTGAGTACTGTTACCAGTTTAGTAGCAGCGATTTCAATCTTATTGCAGGGCATTGGGGGCTCCGTTCGAGCATAAGCGTTGCTGTATCTCCCTAAATGTTCAGTAACAGAGGCTCCTGATGCGAATGAATCTCATCAGGAGCCTCTTTTTTAAGTAAAATAAATGTGACAATAATGGCAACAGTACTCATATTTGCCATTTTTTGACCACGGCCCCTCGGGCGGTCATCAAAAACAGCCCAACCCGTCACTTGGGGACGTTCCTATTGTGCCGGCACTTTGAGACGCTCCTTTGTGGTCGATCGCTCCAAGAGTGTCCCAAACGGCTAGTCGTTTAAGAACGTCCCCAATGACTAGGCCGAGTTACGCTTACCTGCGATTTTTGACCGTTGGGCGGGATGCTCTGCGGTTGCCGCAAAAACGTTTTTGCACTTCGGGTACAACGAACTCTACGTGAGTAAAGCGCGCGCCCGCGTGACGCGCTTTTAAAGGAGGCCCCATGCCTGGTGTTACCCCTGCAGAAGTACTGTCCAACTTTGGTCTTACGTTGGTCGAAGATCCCGCCGAGAACCAGCCCCGCCTGCTGGTCGACCTGCCGGCGGCCGAGCTCGTCGAGTATGCCATCCGCCGCGAAGAGGGCTGCATGGCCTCCAACGGCGCGCTCGTGATCGAGACGGGGGAGCGCACCGGTCGTTCGCCCAACGACCGCTTTATCGTCGACACGCCCGACGTGCACGATAAGATCGCCTGGGGCGCCGTCAACCGCCCGCTGTCCGTCGAGAGCTACGAGGCCATTAAGGCCGGCATCGTCGACTACCTCAACGAGCGCGACGTGTTCGTCACCCGCGGCATGGCCGGTGCCGACCGTAACCACACGCGCCGCCTGCTCGTCGCCTGCGAGCGTGCCAGCCAGGCACTCTTTATTAAGCAGATGCTCGCGCGCCCGCTCGCCCGCGAAATCGCGCGCACCGGCGAGCCGGACTTTTGCGTGCTCGCAGCCCCCGGCTATCAGTGCGATCCTGCCATCAAGGGGCTTAACTCCAGCGCCGCCGTGGTGATCAACTTCCAGGAACGGGTGATTCTGGTCGCGGGCACCGGCTACTCCGGCGAGATCAAAAAGTCCATCTTCAGCGTCATGAACTACCTGCTGCCCGTCGAGGACGACGTGCTGCCCATGCACTGCTCGGCCAGCATGGACCCCGTCACGCACGAGACCGCCGTGTTCTTTGGCCTGTCCGGCACCGGTAAAACCACGCTTTCGGCCAACCCCACGCGCCTGCTGATCGGCGACGACGAGCACGGCTGGTCCGACATGGGCATCTTCAACATCGAGGGCGGCTGCTACGCCAAGTGCGAGGGCCTGGACGCCTTCCACGAGCCCGAGATCTTCAACGCCGTCCGCTTTGGCGCCATCTGTGAAAACGTGGTGCTCGACGAGAACCGTAAGCCTAACTACGACGACGTCTCCATCACGCACAACACGCGCGTGGCCTACCCCGTGGAGCATATTCCCAACGCATGGACCAAGGGCATGGGCACCACCCCGAGCGTCGTGCTGTTCCTGACCTGCGACGCCTTTGGCGTGCTGCCGCCTATCTCGCGCCTGACGGCCGACGCCGCCATGTATCACTTTGTGACGGGCTTTACGGCCAAGATCCCCGGCACCGAGGTCGGCGTCACCGAGCCCACGCCCACGTTCTCCTCGCTGTTCGGCGAGCCGTTTATGCCGCTCGACCCCATGGTCTACGCCAAGATGCTCGGCGAGCGCATTGCCGACGGGCGTACGCGCGTGTACCTGGTCAACACCGGCTGGATCGGCGGCGGCTACGGCGTGGGTCATCGCATTGAGCTTGCCTACACGCGCTCGCTGGTCGCGCGCGCCCTTGACGGCACCATCGAGGACAGCGAGTTCGTGCACGACGACATCTTTAACGTCGACATTCCCACCACGTGCCACGGCGTGCCCGACGGCATTCTGGTGCCGCGTCAGTACTGGCAGAGCACCGCGCGCTACGACGAGGCCGCACACAACCTGGCTGTGATGTTCGAGGAAAACTTCGAGAAGAAGTACTCGCACCTGCCCGAGTCCGTAAAGGCCGCCGGCCCGCACGCCCAAGTGCCCGTCGAGGCCCGTCATCGCGGTCGCGGCCTGCTGGGAATCCGCCTGTAAACCACCACAAAGGGGACAGGTACCTTTGTGGTGGTTTTGCTCGGGCGGATGACTCGGGTTACAATACGCCTGACATATCGCCCCCTTCTCCGGATGGGGGCAGCGTAAGCGCTCTTGTGGCGGCACCGTAGGACTTTGAAGGTGGCCGTCGTAAGGGCGCTTTTTGTTTAGG
>CAKUHK010000013.1:0-37555 GCA_934655965.1 uncultured Collinsella sp. | reverse complement strand
GGGCGGCGCGGCCGGCTTCGTCCCACTTAAAGACGCCGGCGTTGTCGAGCACATGACCAAACACCACGCCGACCTCCTCGTGCAGGATGTCGATGGCGTTATCCGCCACCAGCTCATCGGCGCGACGGGCAAAGACGTCCAGGGCCCACGCGGTGTGGCTGCGGCAGAGGTCGTCGCCCTCGAGTGCAGCGGCAAGGTCATAGCTGGCATCAACCTTAGCCGCCAGCAGGTGCTCGCGAACGGCGCCGAGTTCGGGAACCAGACGCGGCGGCAGAATCGCCAGGCCCATGACCTCAATCAGGCCGATGTTCTCCTTCTTAATGTGGTGATACTCGGCATGCGGATGGAACACGCCGAGCGGATGCTCGTCGGTCGTGATGTTGCAGCGAAGCGCCAGGTAGACCTCGTAGATCTCGCCACCGGCATTACCGCGGGAGTCGACGCGGCGGATGACGGGCGTCACGGTGTTGTGAGCCACACCGTCGGCCGTGTGCGCGATGACGCCCACAGGCTCGTCGGTCCATTCACGCCAGGCGAGGATGATCTTCTCAGCAGCGTCGAGCAGCTGAGCGCGGTCGTGCGAGCGCAGACGCAGCACCGAAAGCGGCCACTGCAGCACGGTACCGGTGACCTGGTCAAAGCCGGGCACACTGAACTGCGAGACCTCGGCCGCGTGCATCATCGGGAACTCGTGCGCGCCACCCTGGAAGTGGTCGTGCGACAGGATCGAGCCGCCCACGATGGGCAGGTCGGCGTTGGAGCCGATAAAGTAGTGCGGGAACAGGTCCACAAAGTCGAGCAGACAGGAGAGACCCTTGCGATCGACGTGCATCGGACGATGCTCGGAGCTCATGGCAATGCAATGCTCGTTAAAGTACGCGTACGGGCTGTACTGGAAGCCCCAGCGCTCGCCGTCGAGCTCAATAGGAATAACGCGCAGGTTCTGGCGAGCGGGGTGAGCACCGCCGTCGGCTGCAGCGGAGCGTCCGGGGTACCCCTCGTTTTCGATGCAGAGCTGGCAGGCAGGATACTTCTCGCCCGTGTTCTTGGCGGCACCGGCTGCGGCAATGTCGCGCGGGTCCTTCTCGGGCTTGGACAGGTTGATGGTTATCTCAAGATCGCCCCAGTTGGTGGGGGTGCTCCACTTGATGTTGCGCGCGATGGCGGCGCGGCGCACATAGCCGGCGTCGCAGCACAGGCCGTAGAACCAGTCGGTCGCGGCGCGGGGCTCGTTGACGCCCATGCGCCCATTGAACTCCTCGTTTACAACCGAAGGCCTCGGCATAAGCACGCCCATGATGCGCATGGCGATGCGGTCGCGGCCCGACGCCGTGTCCTCGGCGGCGCCGTTGACAACGGCGGCTTCGGAAAGCGCGGCGAGCGTACCCTCCAGATCAAAGTCGGGGAGGGTATCGGGGTGCAAAAGCGAGAGCTTCTCGGTCTGCAGCGCCCAGGTCATGTCGAGCGCGGGGCCCGTGGCGCCGATGCACTCCAGAATGGTGTTGTAGGCCCAGATGCGGTCGTCCTGTCCGATCATGGATCGGTGGATGGCGTACTCGATCAGGTTCTGCGCAGCCTCGCGCACGTCGGTCGTTACAGCCATGCCGCGTAAGCCCCCTTATCGGAGATAGCGTAGTGACGGGCAGAGCCCTCGCCCAGCCAGCCATTCATCTTGGTAATGAAAGTATCGACCAGATCGAGCGGCACGAAGGCCTGAATGGTGCCGCCAAAGCCACCGCCGTGGATGCGGACGGCGCCGCGGCCGGCGAGCACGTGCTCGGCCAGTGCCAGGGCATACATGGAGGGCTGTTCGGAGCCCAGCTTGGCAACGACATTCTGCAGGTACATGGCAGAGCTGGCGCCGGACTCGCGCGTCAGGACCAGGAACTGGTCGATGTCGCCGGCGTTCAGGGCTGCCCAGCGCTTGTCGACCAGGCCGTTCTCGTACCAGTAGTGAACGGCGCGCAGGCAGGCGCGGTCGCCCAGCTTGGCGCGCAGCTCGGGGAGCTTGGCGTCAAAGTCGGCAACGTTTACCTCGCACAGACGTGCCTTGCCAAACTCGGCGGCGACGTCCTGCATCTCGCGCGGCACGGCGGCGTAGTCGTCGGTGGCTGCCACATGGTCGGCGCCAACCTTAACGAGCACGAGCGCATAGCCGTGATCCTCAAAGTTGAGCTCGAGCTTTTGAGTTTTAGGCTGAGCCTGATCCTCAAAATCCATGTAGGCAAGGCCGCCCAGGCACACGGCAGCCTGGTCCATCAGGCCGCAGGGCTTGCCGTAGTAGTTGTTCTCGGTGCGCTGGCTCATCTGCGCAAGCGCGACGGGCTCAATGGCAGGTGCGCCCCAGAGCGTCTCCATGGCGCGGCCGTATGCGGCCTCGACGGCAGCGGAGCTGGAAAGGCCGCCGCCCGAGGGAACGGAGCAGGTGAAGGCAAAGTCGAAGCCGTGGGGCTCAACGCCCAGGGCTGCGACCTCGTGGGCCATGCCGCGGACGAGGCTTGCGGACGTGCCCTTCTCAGCCTCCTGAATATCCAGCGTGTCGAGCGTGATCTCAAAGGTGGGGTAGCCCTCGTCGGCAACGCGGACCTTGTTGGTGTCGGTTGCCACGGCAATGCCGTCGACGGCGACATCGAGCGAGCCGGCGATAACGTGGCCGCCCTCGTGGTCGGTGTGGTTGCCGCTGATCTCGGAGCGGCCGGGCGCGTGCACGTAGAGCACCTGGCGGCCGCCGATGGGGCCAAACTCCTCCTCAAACAGCTTGGTGAGCGTGGCGAGCGTCTTTTCGTCGGGGGCGGTCATGAAGGTCCTTTCTTTGGCGCGAACAGGTGAGTTTTGCGTCGTTATGAGTACGTTAACAATTTGAAGCGGCGTGAACTCAGCATCCACGATGCCGCACGTTAAGGGCTATGTTAACGTACTCATAACACAACGCTTATTACTTTTTGAGAATCTGGTAATCGGTAGATTTTCAGCCGCGAACGGTAGTGCCGTATGGACTTATGGAGCAGAAGAGCTGCAGCTAGAAAAAGTAGAGTACGTTAACATGCGTCCGACGATAGCGGCCCTCCGCGCGGGCTCTATTCCTGCACGGGCTGGTATGTACGCTCTTTTGATCTCGCAAGGGTGAAGGTGATCTTGTGGCAAGGCGCCCCTCCAACGATACAGGCTCGCGTCCGGTTTCCATGGCCGACGTCGCCCGCGCTGCTGGCGTTTCGCAGCAGACGGTCTCGCGCGTCGCCAACGGCCTGCCCAATGTGAACGAGCAGACGCGCCAGCGCGTACAGGCTGCCATGCAAGAGCTCGGCTTTCGCCCGAGCTATGCCGGCCGTTCGCTGCGCGACGGTCGCTACCATTCGGTCGGCCTATGCGTTAACGATGTCACCAAGTTTGGGAATCTGACGATGATCGACGGCATCGCCAGCGCCGCTCGCGAGCATGGCTGCGCCATCACGCTAGTCGAGATGTCCAAGACCGAGGAGTTTTCGCTTGCCGAGGCCACGCGTCGCATGGCGGCGCTGCCGGTCGATGGCATCATCATCGGCATGAGCCGCATGGCACCCGACTTTGAGACGTTTGATCCGCTGCCAGGAATCGGCACGGTTATCGTCACCATGTATGCTCATCCGCGCGTGACCACGGTCGACTCCGACCATTACGGCTGCTCGCTGCTGCTTATGGATCACCTGTTTGAGCTTGGCCACGAGCAGATTCGCTATATCGGCGGCCCGTCCTTCTCGGTGGACGAGCAGTTCCGCCGCGCCGGTTGGCAAGACGCGCTCGAGCGCAGGCATATCAAGCCGTCAGAGCCGCTCGAGGGCGACTGGTCTGCCAACAGCGGCTACGAGGCCGGCAGGTATCTGGCCGAGCACGACCGCACCATGACGGCGATCTATGCGGCAAACGACCAGATGGCAAACGGCGCCATTGCCGCGCTGCGCGATAGCGGTTTGCGCGTGCCCGAAGACGTAAGTGTGGTGGGTGTCGACGATTCGCTCGACGACTTTGTCGCGCACAACGAACTCACGACCGTGCGATTCGATTTGCACCAGCGCGGGCGCGAGGTGTTTGAGCATGCAGTCCCCGAGGCGGGTACGGCGGGCAAGACCGTCGCGATCCGTATCCCCGGCCAGCTCATCGTTCGACATACCACAGCGGCTCCGCGCGCGTAGTTTGCGCAGGTAAACGGCGTGTTGCCGCGCTTCAATAACAAACGGTAAGGATGCCGGCAGATAGCTGTCGGGATGCAGCTGAGTGCTATGATAGACAGGTTCTTTTGTCTATCTAGGAGGCTTTGCCTGATGGAGATCACCAAGGATATCCGCTACGTTGGCGTCGACGATCACGACATTGACCTGTTCGAGGGCCAGTACGACGTGTCCGAGAACGGTATGGCATACAACAGCTACGTTATCTTGGGCGAGAAGATCGCTGTCGCCGATTCGGTCGACGGCGGTTTTGTTGACGAGTGGCTCGGCAACATCGAGGCCGTGCTCGACGGTCGCACGCCCGATTACCTGGTCGTTCACCACATGGAGCCCGATCACTCCGCTGGCATCGCCGCCTTTATGGAGTGCTATCCCCAGGCACAGATCGTGGCCAGCATGGGCGCCTTCCGCATGATGGTCAACTACTTTGGCACCGATTACCCCGAGCGCAAGATGGTCGTTAAAGAGGGCGACGTGCTCGACTTGGGTGGCCACAGCTTGACGTTTGTCGGCGCCCCCAACGTGCACTGGCCCGAGGTGCTCTTCTCCTACGAGGCCACCGATAAGGTGCTCTTTAGTGCCGACGGCTTTGGCAAGTTCGGCGCCAACGACATCGAGGACCCGGAAGGCTGGGCCTGCGAGGCGCGTCGTTACTACTTTGGTATCGTGGGCAAGTTCGGCAAGTTCGTGCAGGCCGTGCTCAAGAAGGCCGCCGATCTGGATATTCAGATCATCTGCCCGCTCCACGGCCCCGTGCTGACCGAGAACCTGGGTTATTACCTCGACACCTACAACACCTGGTCGAGCTATCAGCCCGAGGACGAGGGCATCACCATTGCCTACGCGAGCGTCTACGGCCATCTGAAGGCTGCCGTCGAGGAGCTCGCCGCGGCACTCGAGGCTCGCGGCCAGAAGGTCTCCGTCTTTGACCTTGCTCGCGACGATATGGCCGAGGCCGTTGAGGACGCGTTCCGCTACGACCGTCTGGTGCTTGCTTCCATCACCTACCAGGGCGAGATCTTCCCGTTCATGAGCACCTTCATCCACACGCTCGCCGAGCATGCCTACCAGAACCGCACCGTGGCGCTTGTCGAGGCTGGCTCCTGGGCACCCGCAGCCGCCAAGGTCATGACCAAGGAGCTCGAAGGCATGAAGGACATCACCCTGGTGCAGAACAAGGTGACCGTCCTGGGCTCGCTCAACGACGCATCGCGCGCCCAGATCGAGGCCCTCGCCGACGAGCTGTCCAAGTAACGACGCACTGTCATCGCCATCAAAACCACCACGAAGGGGACAGGCGCCTTTGTGGTGGTTTTTGTTTTTGGTCGAAGAGGACGGTTGGCACGGCTGTTGACCGTTTGCTCAAAGAACTCAAGCATGCTCAAATAACTCAAAGATGCTCAAGAAAATCAAAGATGCTCAAACTAATCAAGGGCTGTAGGGCATAATGGAATTACGTGAGTTCAAGGGAGGCCTTATGGCGGCAGCGACAGCGTACAAGCAAGCAAATCCGTTCACGCCGATGTTCGGACGTGTACCGGCATACATGGCCGGCCGTGAGCAAATCATTGATGATATGGTGCTGGCGTTTGAAAGCGCCGATTCCGACCCCAACCTATGCTCGATTTTCTACGGCGCGCGCGGGACAGGCAAAACGGCACTTTTGGCATATCTGTCATACCGCGCCCAGCAAGAAGGCTGGATTACGGCGAATGTGACGGCTTCGGACGGAATGCTCGAGGACATTCTGCAGCGCCTCAACGAATCGGCCGTCCATCTGATTGAAAAGCCCGCTTCTAGGCGTGTGAACAGTGTTGGGATTGCCTCCATAGGAAGTATGAGCTGGGAAAACGTCGATATTGAGTATGAGGGCGCCAACTGGCGTACTAAGATGAACGCTCTGTTTGCTCAACTTGAAGCGACTGACACCGGGGTACTTATCGCCGTTGACGAAGTTGATGCATCGTTTGCGCAAATGACGGAGCTCGTTACCACTTACCAGCATTTTGTGAGTGAGAACAAAAAGGTGGCTTTGCTCATGGCTGGGCTGCCGTTTCGCGTGTTGGCATTGCTGACAGGTAAATCGACATCGTTTCTTCGCCGTGCGGCCCAACATTCGCTGGGATCTATTTCGCCGACTGAGGTAAAGGAAGCGTTCCGGCTGACGATTGAAGATGGCGGCAAAACGATTTCTGATGAGGCGGTTGACCGTGCTGCCGAGGCAATCGATGGTTTTCCATTTATGTTCCAGTTGGTGGGATATCGGGCGTGGAACGCTTCGCGCCAAGCGTCCGAGGTTTCTCTTGAAGATGTCGAACGCGGCGCAAAGCTTGCGCAAGAGGAGCTCGAATCGCGCGTTTTTGCTTCGACTGCGGCGGAGCTTTCGCAGGGGGACTTGGATTTCCTTCGCGCAATGAATCCTGTGGGTACGACGACCAGACAAGAATTGACTGCGAGGCTTAAGAAGAGCTCCGGTTCGATTTCGACATACAAGAAACGTCTGATTGAGGCAGGGGTGATTGAAGAACCCTTACAGGGGCGTTTCGAGTTTGCGCTGCCGGGCTTCGGTAGATATGTAGCGACGCTTTGCTAGAGGGTCACCTCTGCGAAGGACTGTTCCGTGTTCTTCGTTGTCTCAATCTGTAACAGTTAACCGGCTTTTAGTGGTCTATTTGTTACAGATTGAGACAAACTGACGGAGCGGGCTGCCGTGCCGACCAAAACCACCACAAAGGTGCCTGTCCCCTTTGTGGTGGTTTTTGTTTTTAGGCAGTGGCGAGGATGAGGGTTGGGGCGTCGGTGTCGGTGGTATCGGCGATTGAGGTGGCGACGGAGCCATCGGGGTCACGGTCCATCACGATGGTGTCGACATCGGTGAGTTCGGCGAAGCGGTACATGCCGCGTCCGTTGACCTTGCTCGCGTCCATGAGGGCGACGCTTTGGCGGGCGGCGGAGATCATGGCTGTTTTGGTCTCGGCCATCTGCGGAAAGTCGGTCGTAAAGCCGCAGCCGGGAACAAAAGCTCCAGGGCACATGACGGCAAGGTCGGCGTGAACCGTCTGGAGCGCTTGCATAGTGAGCGGTCCGTATAGATAGCGATGGCCTTTGCGCAGCGCGCCGCCCAGCATGACGACGTCGACCGAGGGCATGCTCTCGTCGATGTAATCGGCAATGGTAATGTCTGCCGTGATGACGGTGATGCCGTCGCGTTGGTCGAGCAGGCGGACAAATTCGAGCGCCGTGGTGCCCGAGTCGACGAGCAGCGTGTCTCCGTCGCTGACGAGCTCAATGGCACTTTGGGCGATCGCCTGCTTTGCGGCAACGTTGACGTTGATGCGGCGGTCCTGCGTGGAGACGGTCAGACGCTTGTGGAGTGACACGGCGCCGCCATGCGTGCGGCGCAGTTTGCCGGCCTCGGCGAGGGCGTCCAAGTCGGCTCGGGCCGTGACGGAGGACACGCCAAAGGTCTGGGCGATTTCTGCCACCTGTACCGAGGCATTGTGCTCGAGCATTTCCATGATGGCGGCACGGCGTTCGTCGGCAAAAGCTCGGGTTGTTGCGTGGGCCATGGATGCTCCGTTCTCGGCTTAAATTTGCAGGAATTGTGTTGACTCTATTTTCGTTCATTTTCTTTTTGAGTAAGAAAACGCCTTTCGAATACTTATCTTTTCTATAAAAGAAAGACGCTCGACGCTCAAAACTCAATATCGAACACGTGCGCTCGGCACAAAACCCTTCCGTTTGCTTTTCAAAATTGAGAGTTTTGCCCTGCGGAGTGACAACATCCCGCACATTCATACCCGCCGAATTTCATACAATGGGCGCAGCAAAACGCAAGGTAAAACGCCTTGTGGACACGTACGCCCGATGTCCAGATGCGGGCGAGGGAGAGGAGCAAACGCTCATGGCACTTGTTACCACCGAAAAGATGCTCAAGGACGCTCAGGCCGGCCACTACGCCGTCGGCGCGTTCAACGTCGAGAACCTCGAGTTTGTTATGGCCGTTCTGGCCGCTGCCGAGGAGACCAAGTCCCCCGTCATCATGCAGACCACCCCGGGCACCATCAAGACCGCTGGCCTGGATTACTTCTACGGCATGGTCAAGGCTGCCGCCGAGCGCGCTTCCGTGCCCGTCGCTCTGCACCTCGATCACGGCGATGGCTATGACCGCTGCATGCAGGCCTTCCGCACTGGCTACACCTCCGTCATGATCGACGGTTCGCACGAGTCCTTCGAGGACAACATTGCCCTGACCAAGTCCGTCGCCGACGCTGGCCGCGCCATGGGCGTGCCCGTTGAGGCCGAGCTCGGCAAGGTTGGCGGCAAGGAGGACGACGGTCCCGCGGTTGAGGGCGAGAGCCCCTACACCGACCCCGCCGAGGCTAAGGAGTTCGTCGAGCGCACTGGCTGCACCTCCCTCGCTATTGGCGTTGGCACCAGCCACGGCGTGTACACGAGCGATCCGCACATCGAGCAGTCCGTGGTCAAGGCCATCCGCGACGCCGTCGACGTGCCGCTGGTCTTGCACGGCACCTCTGGTGTGCCCGATGAGCAGGTTGCCGAGGCTGTGAAGAACGGCATCTGCAAGGTTAACTATGCCACCGAGCTGCGTCAGGCCTACACCAAGGGCTTCATGGCCTACATGGCCGAGAACCCCGGCTGCTTCGATCCCAAGAAGCCGGCCAAGGAGGGCATGCGCGAGATCACCGAGCTGGTTAAGATCCGCATGACCAACCTCAACTCTGTGGGCAAAGCAGAGTAACAGCAAGGGTACTCCTACTCGCTACATATCCCGGGGAGGGACGAGGGCTTAGTTCCCCAATCGTCCTCGGGCATGCAAAAAGCCTCGCTGCGCACTTCGTGCGGCGAGGCTTTTTGCCCCCTGCGGAAAGATTGGGGAACTAAGCCCTCGTCCCTCCCAAGTTGATCTTCTCGAGGTTGTCGCCCTTGTGGCGTTAGGGCGGAAAATAATAAGAAGTTATCGCGCTGCGGAATGATTTTGGAAACTAGGTACGGGACCCGCCCAAACCGTCCTGCTCAATCGCCCTTGTGGCGTTGGGGCTGAAAGGGTGAGGAGCGGGGGTTACTTGGTTGTTAGGGTTAGTAGGTCGTTGGGGGTTTTGAGGTTGTAGGTGGCGTTTGGGATGTCTTGGTGTGATCCCCATGCTGCTCGGGCAAAACTGACCCCTGCTGAAGTTGCACATTGTTCGTCGTAGACGGTGTCGCCAACGTAGATGACGCTATTGGGGTTTGCGCCCGTACGTCGGAGATATTCGAGCATGGGTGCGGGTGCGGGTTTGTGTTCGGTTGTGTCTTCGACAAGGATGATGTGCTCAAAATACGTATCGAAGCCAAGGGGTGCTATTTCTTCTGCGTATTCGTCGCGCGCACGTGAGGAGACAATGCCAAGATTGCAACCGCTATCGGCGAGTTTTGCGATGACTTCAAGCAAACCCGGAAACACGCTGATGGTGTTTTTAAAGCTAGCGGCAACGTGGCACCAGCGATCCAATGTTGCTTGCGAGTAGATTCCAAGCTTCTCAAGGGCATCCTTGCCGGGTATGCCGAGGGCAAATTCAAGCTCGTTTTGGGGGAGCGTTTTGCCGGTCTTTTCTTGGACTATCTGGGCAAGCGATGACAGAACGCTTTCTTCTGTATCTGCCAATGTTCCATCAACGTCAAACACGACATGGTCGAACTGTTTCATGGCATTCCTTTCTCTCATCTGTCTGATAGTGTGGGACAGGTGAGGCGGAAGCGCTAGCGTTATTTCTGCCCGGTGGTATCGAAATTCTGCCTCATGGCTCGATACTCAGAAGGGGTGCAGCCAATTTGTTCCTTGAATACCTGCCCAAGGTGGCTCGCCGTTGCAAAGCCGCATTGGTGAGCGATCGTCTGTACCGTTCGCGTGGTGTGCGTCAAGAGCGTGCAAGCGCGGGTGATGCGGTATGCGCGTAGATACGCGGCTGGGGTTGTTCCCGCGCAAGCTTTGATGGTGCGATAACAATCTCTTTCGCTGATGCCGACCGCGGATGCAATTTGGGGAACATCTATGCTGTTTGCATAGTGTGTGCGGATATAGTCAAGAATTTCCCTAAACCGAACTTCACGGCTGGTCATCAAAGAACTATTGTCCAAAGCGAATTGTGGTTCAGCTTTGGCATAGATCTGAATCCAGAGTTCTGACAGGCTATTTCGAAGCGCCATCTCGTTCTGCGGCTGTTGAAGATCGTGGCTGAAGGAGCTCTTCAGCAAATCGATAAAGGGCATATCGTCGGGGTTGGTGGGCGACCATTTGAGTATATCGACGCCTCGACATTGCAGCAAAGGATTGATGAAGCGCTTTTGGAGACGTCCCGCGGGATCGCCGAGCATTGACGGCTGAAAGATATGCAGCATTTGAATGGCTGGCGCCGAGTTGGGTGATTGCAGCGTGCTGTGCAAAACGCCGCCGTTGATAAAGCCGGCAGACCCTTCCTCAAAGCGCATGTGCTCATGAGCCGCACGCGTGCGATAGTCAATCGCTCCCTGTTCCATGTAGAAAAGCTCGACTTCGGAATGCCAGTGCCAGGGGACGGAATTGCCCGGATAGCGAGCGAATTCTGCGCGTTCGGCAATATAGGGCCAGTCTTCGGCGGTCTCGGGAAACGCTTCCTCGCGTCCTCCGCGGTGCAATTCTATGTGATCCATGTTTCGCATGGCATCAGTATAAAGCGCGATGGGCTTAGATTGCCCTTGCCTGTTCGGGGAACGCCTTGTCTAGGGATGCTTGGAGCTTTTTGAATGAGGCTCGCAAGTTGAGGCTCTGATTGGTTGAGCGTTTGGCTTTTGTGGTGGGGGAGTCGAGGAGACCGTCTCTCTGTGTCGGGGGGAAGGAGAAAAGGTTTGCATGTTTTAGGGATGGCTGCTGTGCCGCGTCATTGGAAGAATGCATGCTTATGCGGCCTCCTCGATGTCCACCAAAAGGTTGCGCACGGGGCGTGCTGCTAGGTCCCGTGCGTTGGCTGTATTATGCAGCGGCCGTTACAAAGAAGCGCTAAAGAAAGACTTAATGAGGTTTGCGATTACAGTGAAACCGCAGGTCAAGGCTATCGAGTAACACTCTTGAAAGGTTTTGAACTTAAGGGCTTTCTAAGGTTTGTGGCGCGGATGTGGCGCGGGCGTGCGGGACCTGTGAATGGCTCGTTTTAGCGCTGCGGAGTCGCGGCTCGCACCTGCTCGATGACCTGTTCCATCGTGGCATCGATGCGGTCCTTTTTGAGTTCGCATTCCCAGATAGTTATGGGTGTCCAGCCCATTTCGGTGAGCGCTGCCACGGCGGCGCGGTCGCGCTCGACGTTGCGGCGGAACTTTGCTTCCCAAAACTCAACATTGCGCTTGGGCTGGCTGGGATTGCACTTGGGGCAGCGATGCCAAAAGCAGCCGTTGACGAAGATGGCGATCTTGCGGCCGGGGAAGGCGATATCGGGCTTGCCGGGGACCTTCCATTCCAGGCGATAACCCGTGAGTCCGGCGGCTCGCAGGCGCTGGCGAACGAGTAGCTCGGGCTTGGTGTTGGCGCGCTTGTTGCCCTTCATGGACTTTTTGATGGCGGCGCGACGGCGGACTAGTTCACGCTCGTCGGCGGAGAGGTCCGAGGTGTCGATGCCGTCGAGCAGGCCGGGTTTGGGGCGCTTTTTGATGCGGCGTTTGGTTTTGCGCTTGGGCTTGGTGGTGGGCTCGTCGGTCGTGTTGGGCACAGCGTCATCGACGGCGCTTGTCTCAAGCCGGTCTTCCTTGAGCTCGATCAGCGCATCAATCAGTCCCTTGTCGGCGGGCATCCACTCAACGGTGGCAAGCGAGGTGCGTGGAATCCAGCGGATGTCGAGCTGGCGGTCGTGTTTTTGCGGCTCGCCGGACTCATCGGCGAGTGAGCAGTAATAGCACTCCATGGAGAGATGAAAATCGGGGTAGTCGTACTCGACGGTATAGAAATCGCGCAGGTTGGTGACCTTCACCTGCAGCTCTTCCATGAGCTCGCGGCGCACGGCGTCTTCGGGCGTCTCGCCGCGCATGAGCTTGCCGCCTGGGAACTCCCAAAGTCCCTGCATGTCGCCATAGCCGCGCTGCACGGCAAGCAGCTCGTCAGATCCTTCCTTGCGAATGATCCCAGCGGCAACATGAACAGTCTTCAACAGGAGTCCTTCCTCAACATCAACACGTGACAGGGTAGCTACCCCTACCTTACACAACGGTAAGGCAAGCGTAAGCCATATCGATGGTAGCCGACTCGTCTTCTTGCGACTATAGATGCCGTAGACTAATCGCAAGAAAGGACTCGGTATGCAAACCACGCACATGGCGACCCCGGTACTGGAGGTCGCGCATCTCGAAAAGGTATACGGCGCGCTGGGCAACGTGACCCGCGCGCTCAACGACGTCAGCTTTACCGTCAACCGCGGCGAATTCGTGGGCATCATGGGTGCCTCGGGCTCGGGAAAGTCGACACTGCTCAACTGCGTGTCGACTATCGACAGCGCCACGAGCGGCATCATTCGCATCAACGGCCAGGACGTGACGCGCATGAAGCAAGCCAAGCTTTCGCAGTTCCGCCGCGAGGAGCTGGGCTTCATCTTCCAGGACTCCAACCTGCTTGACACGCTCACGGCGCGCGAGAACATTGCCCTGCCGCTCACCATCGCCCGCACAAACTCGGCAGAGATCTCGACCCGCGTGCAGGATGTGGCAGCGCGCCTGTCTATTAGCCAGGTGCTCGACAAGTACCCCTACCAGATGTCCGGCGGTCAGCAGCAGCGCGTTGCCGCGGCTCGCGCGCTCGTCACTGACCCCACCATGATCATGGCCGACGAGCCCACCGGCGCCCTCGATTCCAAGAGCGCCCGTCTGCTGCTCGAGAGCCTGGAGGCCCTGAATCGCCGCCTGCGCGCCACGGTGCTCATGGTCACGCACGACAGCTTTGCCGCCAGCTACACGAGCCGTGTGCTGTTTATTCGTGACGGCAAGATCTTCACCGAGCTGCGCCGCGGCGACACCGACCGCCGAGAGTTCTTCGACCGCATTATGGAGGTCGTTGCCATGATGGGCGGTGAGGGCTCCGATGCTCTGTAAACTCGCTTGGGGCAACGTCCGCCGCGCCGGCCGCGACTACCTCGTCTACCTTTTGACGCTCACCCTGGGCGTCACGGTCTTCTATGCCTTTAACACCATTTCGATGCAGGTCGACATCGCCGGAATCGATGAAGAGGGCTTGGCGCAGGTTATGGGCAGCATGCTCGGCTACCTGACGTACTTTTTAGCCGGTGTCATGGCCTTTTTGATGGTGTACGCCAATAACTTCATCATGAAACGCCGCAAGAAGGAGTTTGGCCTGTACCAGGTGCTCGGCATGGGGCGCGGGCGCGTCGCCACGATCATGGCGCTTGAGACCGTGATAGTATCGGTCGTGGCCTTTGTCGCCGGCATTGTGCTGGGTGTGGGACTCTCCCAGCTCATGACGTTCTTTACGGCCTCGCTCTTTAAGACGCAGATTGCCGACTTCCACTTCTTTTTCTCGGTGCATGCGTTCAACCTGACCCTTGCCTGCATGCTCGTGATGTTTGTGCTCACGCTGCTGCTGAACCTTCGCGCCGTGCGTCGCACCAAACTCATCGAGCTTATGGGTGCCGAGCGCCGCAACGAGAGCATCAAGACGCGCAATCCTTGGATCGCGATTACCATCTTTGCCGTGGGCGTGGTGCTTGTGGGCGTGGCCTATTACCGTCTGCTACGTGATGGGTTCCCGCTAACCGAGACGGGCGACAAGCTGGACGGGGCCATGAGTCAGTTCGGCATTACGACCGCTATGGTTACGGTGGGCACCTTTGCCCTGTTCTGGGGACTCTCGGGCGTGCTCATCAAGCTGCTGCAGAGCTTGCGCGGCGTGTATTGGCGCGGCCTCAACATGTTTACTGTGCGCCAGCTTGCGGCCAAGGTCAACACGGTGTGCTTTTCGATGGGCGTCATCGCGATGATTCTGTTTTTGGCCATTACCTCGGTGACCTGCGGTATGTCGATTGCCAACGTGATGAACGAAAACCTGGAGCGCTATAACCCTGTTGACGTGTCTCAGACGTATGTCTATTACACGCCCGAAACGCTCGACTACTACAAGGAGTATGTCAATCCGTCTGAGGCCGATCGCATGGTGCTGGCAGATGCAACGGTCGATTTGTACGCTGCATGGCATGGCGAGCGCAAGTCGGCGGACAACAACGACGAGACCGGCAAGAAGGTCAATATTGCCGATGTTGCTGGTGAGCATGTGCAGATCGATTCGTATCTGAGTTACCCGCTTGGCGGCTCGGGCCCCTCGGTGGTGGCGGGTGAGATGTGCAAGGCCATGGGCAAAAAGCTTCCCAAGGCGCTCGAGGGAAGCAACGCTGATGCGATGGGTCTGTTTGTGACGCCGGCGAGCCAGTACAACAAACTGCGCCAGATGATGGGCGAGGAGCCGGTGAGCATTGGCCGCGACCAGTATCTGCTCACGTGTGATATGGGCGGTGAGCTGGGCGACCTGTACACCAAGTACATGGCCGGCGGCCATACCCTCACCTTGGGCGGGCATGAGCTCAAGCCCGCAACCGATAAGTCGGACGAGGACACGGCGGCCATCGCCAACTCGGCGATGGGCAGCAATCCCGGTACCGTGGTCGTAGCCGATGAACTGCTGTCCCAGCTTAATCTGCAGCCGTATTCCAGTAATCTGCTCGTTAACTACAAGCAGGGGATGGATGTGACCAAGGCAGACGAGAGCATTAAATACACCATGCTCGACATTCTGCTCGTTGACGGCAAGGAGCCGGGGGGATGGGGAGTCTTCATCACGCGTTCCGAGATGTACACGCAAGCAGCGCAGATGAACGGCATGATTAGCTATCTGGCCATCTACATTGGCTTTGTACTGGTCGTTGCGTGCGCGGCAATCCTATCGATCCAACAGCTCTCTAATGTGGCCGACGGCAGCCGCAGCTATCGTGTGCTGGCACAGATTGGTTGTGACGACCGCCAGATTCGCCATTCGGTGATGGCGCAGCAAGCGGTATTCTTCCTGTTCCCGCTGACAGTGGGCCTGGCGCACTCCTTTGTGGCGCTCAAGGTGATCATTGAGCTGGTGAGCGTGTTCGGCAACATGAGCATCGCCGGTACCGTGGGCCTCACCTGTGCAATCTTCCTGGCGGCCTATGGTGGTTACTTCCTGGTGACCTACCTCATGAGCACCGGCATGGTACAAGCCGCCATCGCCACCCGCTACAGCGAGTAACAAGCCGGTAAAACCGTCGCAAAATCAGAGGCGTATGACCGCCGCGAAGGGACCAGGGGCCCTTTCGCGGCGGTATTTTGCCTATCTGGTGCGTCTCGGATGCAAGTGAGTAGACTTTTTTGAACTTGCCGAGCACATCACGACAAATGATCGATAAAACCGCAGGTCAGGGTTGTGGCGTTTTAGGGCGTGCTTGGCCTCCTGCAAAAAGCCTACTCACTTAGTTTTTCTGCTAGAAGACCGCCACGAGGGAAAACAGCTCTCTCGCGGCGGTTGGCGTTTGCCCAGATAAAACCTACCAAAATAAACCTGTCCCTTTTTGGCAGGTTAGCGTTTCCAGAAGTGGAGGATGAGGGTTGTGCGGTTTTGCTGCTCGGTTTTGACCAGGATGTTGTGGATGTGGGTTTTGACGGTGCCCACGGCAAGGAATAGCTCGTCAGCGATCTCTTGGTTCGACTTGCCCAGTACGACCAGGCGCATGACTTCGGTTTCGCGGTTGGAGAGCTTGTAGGCGTTGCGAAAGAAGGGCATCTGCTCTTCGATGTGTCGATCAAGATCGCTGACGTTCTTTTCTTCGGGCGCCTCTTGCATGCGAATCGAAAGCACGTGATAGGCGTAGATGATCAGTAGGATGGCAAAGTAGCACGCAAAGACGTTCTCGCTAAAGTTGCGCTCGGACAGGTACAGCTGCAGCCAAGAGGGCGCCAGGCTCATGGGGACAATCAGAATGTTGTAGAAGTCCTCGGCAACGATGCAACCAACCAGAATGGCGCCGATAATCAGGTGTTTCTTCTGGTTGTTAACACGCGCCTTCAGCTCAACCTTCGTACTCTTGTGAGCCGTCCAAAAGATATACAGTCCCACAAAGATGAGGAACACCTGACGCACGGTGTAGTAAAGCCACTGGTGCATGGGGCCATAGGGGACGGCGACGATAATCAACAGCTCGCTTACCAAGAACGTCGCGACGGGAATGACGAACAGCATCTTAGAGTGCTTGTCGAGCAGATCCATGGCAATCAGCCAAATAAAAGCCTGTGAAGCGGTCGCCACAAGGGTCCGCAACACAGGCATGGTAATTGAGTAATAGTCGCTGGCCGGAAAACTCTGGTTTTGCAGCGTGTATTCAAAAAAGAAGATCTCGGTCATCTCGATGGCATAGCAAATAAAAACACCGCTGCCATAGATAAAAAAGCGTCGACGGGACGAGGCATAGGCGGCAAGCGAAAGCACCGCCGTCACAATACAGATAACCAGTATTGCCAAGGTATAGAAGAACATGAGCGTGTTCATCTGTCACCGTCCCGTCTCATTTGATCTCTGAATGAGCCCCGTAAACCCTACGGATATACCGCCCTCAACCGCGTGTCCCATCGCGGATTAGAGGACGTGATACAGGATACCCGTATACCGTTCACGGTTCTAGATAGTAAACCCCCTCCAAGCCCGTTACCTGCGGGTTTATATTGGTTTAGAGGGGATGTAACTCCGTGAACGGTCTTTAATCTCGAATAAACTAGTCAATAATTGCATATGGGTGAATGATGGTCTTGTCAGCCCGAGGCGTGATGTACGAGCGCCTCTCAGTAATAGTCGGCAAGACCGGCGGAAAGGAAATCGACATGGCACTGCCTAAGGATTTCATCGACACCAACGACTTCACCAAAGAGCAGATCATGGCCATCGAGGATCTTGGTCTGGCAATGAAGAAGGCCATCAAGGTTGACGGTTATTATCCGCACCTGCTCCGCAACCAGAGCCTTGGCATGATCTTCCAGCAGGTCTCCACCCGCACCCGTCTTTCCTTCGAGACCGCTATGACCGACCTCGGCGGCCATGCTCAGTTCTATGGCCCTGGCACCATCCAGCTCGGCGGCCACGAGTCCCTGGGCGATACCGCTCGCGTCATGGGCTCGCTGCTCGACATCATGATGGCTCGCGTTGACCGTCACAAGGACGTCGTCGGCCTCGCCGAGGGCTCCGCTGTGCCCGTCATCAACGGTATGTCCGAGTTCAACCATCCCACGCAGGAGATGGGCGACCTCATGACCATGCTCGAGAACCTCCCCGAGGGCAAGAAGATCGAGGACTGCACTCTCGCCTTCATCGGCGACGCCACCCAGGTTTGCGTCTCCCTCATGTTCATCGCCTCCAAGATCGGCATGAAGTTTGTCCAGTTTGGACCTAAGGGTCACCAGATCCCCGACGGCGGCCTGCACGTTGGCATCGTTGAGGAGCGCGCCGAGTTCGGCAAGCAGATGATGGCCATCGCCGAGGAGAACTGCAAGGTTTCCGGCGGTTCCGTCGTGATCTCCGATGACATCGAGTGCATCAAGGGCGCCGACTTCATCTACACCGACGTGTGGTATGGCCTGTACGACGAGGAGGTCTCGGGCGAGAACTACATGGACGTGTTCTATCCCAAGTATCAGGTCACCATGGACATGATGAACTTCGCCGGCCCCAACTCCAAGTTCATGCACTGCCTGCCGGCCACCCGCAACGAGGAGGTCGTCGACGAGGTCATGGACGATCCCGAGCGCTCCCTGTGCTGGGTCGAGGCCGAGAACCGCAAGCACTCCATCCGTGCTCTCCTTGCCGCCCTGGGCAAGCGCACCCCGCTCAACGACGAGGGCGTCGAGTACTCCGCCAAGGCTGAGCTCCACGCCGCTCTCGAGGCTCTCGAGCAGCTCTAAGCCCCAAGGCGCCTAAAAGCACGTTTGCGGGCGGCGGATGCTCGTCTCCTGTCGCCCGCTCACCGAGGCTCAAGCGATTGCCTTAGTGCCTTGGGCCTCGGATCTGTCCAAGACTGAGCGAAGGAGCTCATCATGAGCGACGGAAAGAAAAAGCTTTCCTTCTTGACGGTCATTTCGACCATCATCTGCGTCGTCTTCGTTTGCGAGGCCGCCGCGCCTGCTGCTGCCATTGGCAACCAGCAGTTCTTCTGGTGGATCTTCCTGATCCTGACCTTCCTGCTCCCGTATGGCATGGTTGTCGCCGAGCTCGGCACCACCTATGACGGCGAGGGCGGCATTTACGACTGGGTACGCGATGGTCTGGGCGACAAGTGGGGCGCCCGCATTTCGTACTACTACTGGGTTAACTACCCGCTGTGGATTGCCTCGCTGGCTACCATGTTCCCCGACATTTTGGGTATGGTCTTTGGCGTCGAGTTCAATCTGATCGCCAAGATGGGTATCGATCTTGCCTTTGTGTGGATTGTTTACCTCATGGGTCGCTCCAAGGCGGCCGACTCCGAGTGGGTCCTCAACGGCGGCGCCATCATCAAGGCCGCTGTTGCCGTTATCGTCGGCGCTCTGGGCATTTGGTACGCCATGGAGAACGGTTTTGCGAACGACATGTCCGCTGCCACCTTCCTGCCCGAGCTCACCAACACCAACGCTCTCGGTTACCTGTCGATCATCATCTTTAACTTCATGGGCTTCGAGGTCATCTGCACCATGACCGATGACATGGCCGATCCCGCTCGCGATATCCCCAAGGCCATCATCGTCGGTGGCCTGTCCATCGCCGTGATCTACCTGTTCGCTGGCTTTGGCATCGGCGCCGCCGTGCCGGCCGATGCCATCGACCCTGACTACGGCATGATTTTTGCCGTCCAGACCATGGTGGGCGACTCCATGATCTTCAAGGTCATCTGCATCGCCTTCCTGATCACCCTGTTCGCCAACATGGCTGCTTGGTCCTTTGGCGTCAACTCCGTCGCTCGCTATGCCGCTGAGCACGGCAACATGCCCAAGATCTTCGCCTCGATGATCTCCAAGGACGACATGCCCAACGGCGCCAACCTGGTCAACGCCATCGTTGCCTCCCTGGTGCTGTGCCTGCAGCTGGTTCCCATCGATGCCATCTCCGAGGGTGTCTTCTGGATGCTCTTTGGCACCTCCGTTGTCTTCCTGCTGCTCACCTATATCCCGATGTTCCCGGCGTTCCTCAACCTTCGTAAGAACGACCCCAACCGTGAGCGCATCTTCACGTTCCCGTTTAAGGGCACCATGATGAAGGTCATGCTGGCCATCCCCTGCATCGAGCTGGTCTTGGCTATCGTTGCGACGCTGATCCCGTTCTCCGCCGCCGAAATTGGCGACAAGGTCCCGATGATCGTTATCTTCATCGTGCTTTTGCTCATCGGCGAGGTCTTCCGCGTTGTTTCCGCCAAGGGTCGCGAGACCGAGTACAAGGGTCTCACCCCCGAGCTGGCTGCTCAGCGTCTCGCTGAGGAGGCCGAAGAGGACTAGAGCACCCGGATTCGGGGCTCCAACCCTCCTCACCTTCTAACCATTCCCTGGGGTGGGTGCGAGCGATTGCTCTGGTAACCACCGCCCGCCCCAATCTCTCTTCCGTATCCTTCGTGCGTTTTGTCTCCGCGCACCAGGTTACGTCGTCGCTCGCCGGTGCGACATCCGTGAAAGCCGGCGCCGGGCGCCCCGACCTTTGCCGGGGAACGGGCGCCTTCCACTCTTGGTTTAAGGCTGCGGGTAACCCGCCCGCAGCAAGCGATCGTTCGATTTGGAGGAAATCTTATGCGTACGATCACCGAGTCCGAGTCCACCCCCAAGGCCGACGGCTTCTTTATGCCCGCTGAGTTCGCCCCGCAGGATCGCGTGTGGATGGGCTGGCCCCACCGCACCGACACCTGGGCCCACGGCGCCAAGCCGGCTCAGAAGCAGTATGCCGCCATCGCTCGTGCCATCGCCGAGTTCACCCCGGTCACCATGTGCGCCAACCAGGCCGACTACGCCAACTGCAAGGCCGTCTTCGAGGAAGACGAGAACGTCACCGTTATCGAGATGACCACCGACGACGCCTGGTTCCGCGACACCGCCGCCACCTACGTCATCAACGGCAAGGGCGAGAAGCGCGCCAACCACTGGCACTTCAACGCCTACGGCGGTCTGGTCGACGGCCTGTACTTCCCGTGGGACAAGGACGAGCAGATCGCCCTTAAGATGGCTGAGCTCTCCGGCTGCCGTCGCTATCGTCCCGATGACATGATTCTCGAGGGCGGCTCCATCACCGTCGACGGCGAGGGCACCCTTGTCGTGACCGACCAGTGCCTGCTTTCCCCGGGCCGCACCTGCTCTGCGGTTCTGGAGGAGGAAGAGGACCCCGAGTCCATCTGGCCCAAGTTCAAGAAGAAGTTTGAGCCCTGGAGCGAGGAGCTTCGCGCCTATATGGACGAGCACCTCAAGGATTACCTGGGTGTCAAGAAGGTCATCTGGGTCAAGGAGGGCATCGACCCCGAGGAGACCAACGGCCACATCGATGACGTCGCTACGTTCATCGCCCCGGGCGTTATGGCCTGCATCTGGACCGACGATCCCGAGTATCCGTTCTACGAGCAGTGCCACGCTGCCTACGAGACCCTCTCCAACGCCGTTGACGCCAAGGGCCGCAAGATGAAGGTCTACAAGCTCTGCATGCCCGTGAACCCGCTGTTCATGGACCAGGTTTCCTGCGACACCATCGACGCCGACGAGAACGCCGAGCCGCGCGTTGCCGACGAGCCGCTGATCGCTTCTTACATGAACTACCTGGTCACCAACCACGGCGTTATCGTCCCGCAGTACGGCGACGAGAACGACCAGCTGGCCGTTGACACGCTCCAGAAGATCTACGACGAGGTCTGGGGCGAGGGCGTCTACAAGTGCGTCGGCGTTCAGTCCGAGCAGGTTGTCTTCGGCGGCGGAAATATCCACTGCATCACTCAGCAGGAGCCGTCCGCTTAATCGTCTGGCTTCCTGAGGCACGGCACCTTCCCGTTCATTCGTCGCTTGCGTACCAAAGTACGCGGCGCTCCTCTTTCACGGGAATCTGCCGCACCTCAGAAACCCAGCCGGTCAAGCGGACCGGCTGGGTGTTAGGAATATCCAGCCGATCAATCGGACAGGTGGCGTGTCGTCCCATCTCGGGGCATTGATGGGCTGCTGCTTGATGTCTTGGTCGGTTGGGTTTTCTTTGGGCACTCCGTTGCCTCCACTTCGGAGTGCCCGCCTCTTTGATTGAGTACGCGTCTGACCTGGGATTTTTTGCGGGTTAGGCCAATTGTTCGCTTGAATTTCCCAGGTCAGACGCGTTTTCAATTGCCGAAGGTTTCCGGTTGCGAGCGCGGCCGTCTTGATCGGAGTATCTATGTACCAGCGTATCGTTATCTACACGCGCCTGTTCCGCGAGCGCTGGTCCAATAATTGCATCCTCTCCTCTCTTTGGGATGGCACCTGTACCGGTGACGCGGCCTGCAACCCTACCTTGGGCTGCGCCTTCGGTACAGATGCCATCCTTTTTGCTGTAGGGGGAGCGTGCCATGGCAGGTAAAAAGTTCTCCCTGATCGAGGTCATCCTCTCGGTCATCTGCGTCGTCTTTACCATCGAGGCGGCGGCTCCGGCATCTGCCATGGGCAACGTGCAATTCTTCTGGTGGATCTTCCTCATCATCACGTTTTTGCTGCCCTATGGCCTGGTGGTGGCCGAGTTGGGTACGGCGTTCGATTCCGAGGGCGGCCTGTACGATTGGGTTCGCTTGGGTCTGGGCGACCGTTGGGGCGCCCGCTGCTCCTGGTGCTATTGGGTCAACTTTCCGCTGTGGGTGGCAAGCATCGCCTGCATGTTCCCCAGCGTCATCAACGCGGTATGGGGTGTTGAGTTTTCGCTCGGCGCTCGGATTGCCATGGAACTTGCCTTTGTATGGGGCGTTACGGTCATGGCGATGCAGCCGGTGGCCGAGGCCGATTGGGTCATGGACGGCGGCGCCGTCATCAAAGTGCTCATTACCGCCGTGGTGGGAATTGTCGGCATCTGGTTTGCCTGCAATAACGGTTTTGCCAACGACATGTCGCTCGAAACCTTCATTCCCAATCTGGGCGATACCAACTCGCTGACGTATCTGTCGATCATCCTGTTCAACTTTATGGGCTTCGAAGTGGTCGCGACCTTTGCCAGCACGATGAAGAACCCATCGCGCGACATCCCCAAGGCGGTTATCGCCGGTGGCGTGGCCATTGCGGCAATCTACATCATTTGCGGTATTGGTATTGGAGCCGCGGTTCCCACCGAGCAGCTTTCGCTCGATTCGGGCATTGTGGATGCCGTTGCCGCCATGGTGGGACGCAGCCACCCGCTAACGATGATCGTGGGCATGGCCTTTTTGGTGACGCTGTTCGCTAACATGATCTGCTGGAGCTTTGGCGTCAACAATGTGGCGAGCTATGCCGCGC
The DNA here is from genome assembly GCA_934655965.1 of uncultured Collinsella sp. Taxonomy (GTDB): domain Bacteria; phylum Actinomycetota; class Coriobacteriia; order Coriobacteriales; family Coriobacteriaceae; genus Collinsella. The sequence continues at coordinate 14,816 of CAKUHK010000013.1, read as the reverse complement.
GCCATGGCAACATGCCGCGTCCCTTTGCGCTGGTGTCCAAGAAGACCGGCATGCCCAACGGCTCGGCGCTCATTAACGGTTGTTTCGCCAGCCTGGTGCTGCTGCTCCAGATTCCGCTAGGCGAGGGCTCCGACGTCTTTTGGGTCTTCTTTTCCATGAACGTTGTCTTTCTGCTCATGAGTTATATCCCGATGTTTCCGGCGTTTTGGCGCCTGCGCAAATACGACGATCGCCCGCGCGTGTTCCGCGCCCCCTTTGAGGGCAAGGTGCTCGCGGTGGCGCTCGCAATTCCCGTGGTAGAGCTCGTGCTTTCGATCGTCGCTACGATCGTGCCACTCAACAGCTCGCCTGCAGAGATGGCAAAGTTGCCCATCCTCGTGGGTGTGGTGATCGGTGCGTTGTTGGGCGAGGTTTCGCGCCTCATATCGCGCCGCGGCCGCAGCATCGACAATCCTGGTGTTGGTGCAAAGGGTTCAGATTGCTTTGCGCCAAAACAATAGCGCCGCGAGTTGCGCGGCGCTGGTTGCATCTTGGATTACCGTTCGCGGTGCTCGGGATCAGAGGCGAGCTTGGGCGCAAAGTAGGGGACGTGGCCCAGGTAAGGGCAGCTATCCTCGCGCGCCTCGACGACGCAGGGAACGTCGTCGTAGGTAAGTGATTCGCTCAGGCGGACGACGGCCTTGGCGGCAGGAGCGACGAGCATCTTGAGCGGTGCGATAGGCGCCACGGCATCTCCTTTCCTGCATGCAGCCCGTATTTTGACGCGAATGTATACGCCGCAAGTTTAGCATCCCGCCGAGGAGAGCTCCAAACCACCACAAAGGGTATGGGCAGATGCAAGTGAGTAGACTTTTTTGGATATGCCGAGCACATCGCGACAAATGCTCAATAAAACCGCAGGTCAGAGCTGTGGCGTTTTGGGGCGTGCTTGGCCTCCTGTAAAAAGCCTACTCACTTGGTTTTTTCTGCTAGAAAACCGCCACGAGGGAAAGCAGCTCCCTTGCGGCGGTTGGCGTTTGTCCAGATAAAACCTACCAAAATAAACCTGTCCCCTTTTGGTAGGTGGGTTCAGCTGAACGGCGGGACGGGCGGCTTGGGTGTGCGGGCTCACAATCTGGGGAAACAGACCAGATTGGGGGCTTGTATGATCGATTCGAAGGGAAACGTGCGACCCGAGGGCATGTTTAACAGGGCGCATCTGGCTCCCGAAGCCCAGTGCGCATACGATACGCTACTCGAGTGCGTGCTCAACGGGCAGAAGGGCTGCGAGGTCTCGGCGCACGCGGGCATGGATACCATCAAGGCGCTCGTAGAGCTTGTGCGCTGCGACTGTCCCGAGCTCATTCATCTCCTGGGAGGTGTGCACTACTGCCGCCACGGTGAAAAAGTCCTGCTTGTGCCAAATTACGCCAAGGGATACAAGCAGTCGGTCACTCGGCTCTATACGAATCTTGCCAAGATGGAGCGTGCTGCTGAGCCACTTCTTCAGGCAGCGCCGGCGGGAGTATCGGCGTTCGACCGTGTTTTGGCAATCCACGATGCCTATCTTGCACGGTACCGATTCCAGAACGGTCGCCCGTATTCGCATTCGGCGGACGGTCCGCTGCTTAAACACCGTGCCGTGTGTGAGGGGTGGGCAAAAGGCTTTAAGTATCTGCTGGACCGTGCTGGTATTGACTGCGTCTATGCTTGGGGTCGCCGCCTCGCCAGTGATCCAACGGGGCATGCCTGGTGTGTCGTGAACCTGGGGGAGCACGGTCGTCCGGCATGGTACATCATCGACCCCACGCGCGATGGGCGGGACGGAATGCTGCCCATGCACAGTGCTTTTGGCATGAGCGAGGCGGCATACGACTACGCTACCGAGCGCTCGTCGGGGCAATGGGTTCCGGTTGCCCCGCGTGACCTGGGTTTTTACGGGCTCACAGGACGATTTGTGGCAACCGTTGACGACGCCGTCCCTATTGCACGCGGTGCGGGATTTCCCCAGCGAGGAATCGAGATCCAGCTCCCTAAGTTTCCGGATGAGAAGAGCTTTGATGCAGCACACTCGGCGGTGTGCGATCGTCTGACGTCGACGTTTGCCTGCGGTGTCGAGTGCTGTACCGACCGCTCACGCCGCGTGATTCGTATTGATGCGCTTAAGGCTCGTCGGAAGTTGGGGGCTGCCAGCTAGGGGTTAGAGGAGCCAAGAGGACTGATCGTCTGTGTGCTCCTGGAAGAAAGAATTTGCCTCGGCGGCGTCGATGACGCGCTGGCGCTGCTCTTCGAAACGGCCTCCGCAAATCGATCCGACTATTGTGACATACCCGCTCTGATCACCTGCTCCATCGTGGCGCAAGAACCAAATGCGCGCCCGTTCATCTCCGCTCTCGCCGGCAAGGTAGAACATGACTTGGCTAAACGGCGTGCTGTCAAAATCCATGGCGTTGTAGAGGGCCTCTACGGTATCGATGGCTTTTTGCGCAAAAGTGTCGTCGACGGTAAGGTCGAGGGATACCAAGAGTTCGGTGTCGTCATAAGCGCTCGTGCCAATCGTGGCCGAGGGGAACGCGGCCTTGATGGCGTGGCGCGCTTCGTCGACTTCGGCCTCGAGCGACCTCGGGGCACTTGAAAGAGCAAGGTCCATGCGGCCGCAATAGTCGACGTGCATGGAGGGCAGGTCGGTGGTGGCAACAACGGCTGCTAGGTCTGCCAGGTATTTGTTTGAGGTATCGAGCGGTTTGCCCGTGGCGCACGAAATATCAAAGGTGAGCTGCGTCGAGGCGGCACTTACCCACGTGCGCATGATGGGAATGCCTCCCACACCGAGGTAAACCCAAGCGCCACCAGCATCGGCGGCGGCCTGTGTCACTGCGTTCATTCCCGCTTTGCCGTTGACGTCACCGTCGCTTACCCGTACCGCCGCCGCACCCGTCGAGGTCTTGGCGGCTTCGACGGCCGGTTGTTTGAGTACGTGTCTCTGTAAGCCGCAGAAGACTTCGATAGAGGGGTTGGCGCAGATAAGCCCCGCTGCCGTTTCTCCCAGATCGAGCCCCTGGATCTGCGCGACGATGCCTTTGCCGTCGCTGGTGTCGCCGAGTGAATAGGGAACGCCAAGGGTATCCAGGCGTGCCGCGAGGGCTTCAAGGGCATCAACGCGCTCTCCGCGAGAAAGCGTATCGTAACTCGTAAAGGAAACGAGGGTGCCGCTATCCTCGAGGACGCTTTGCTTGACCTGGTTGTCGCCCGTAAAATCGCTGTCGATCCACGTGGCCTGCGGAACCAGGCTGTCGCGGAAGCTCGTGCGATAGCTTTCGGAGAGCAACGCTTTAGCAAGCACCTTGCAGAGGCTCTGGGACGGCGCGAGGGAATTTGCCGTAAAGGCGTAACGACCCTTGCCGAGCGATGCGGTCGAGACTGTGTTCCACGAAGATCCGCCAACGTCGAAAGCAAGAACGCCTTGGTCGAGCCAGTCGCTGCAGCTCTCTTTGAGGCGCTTATTTGCACTGTCGGTCAGGGTGAGCTCAAGATACGCATAGCGATCGGGATTTGCGCAGGTATCGGGTTCCAGGCCTTCGACCTTGCCCATCTTGACCGTGATGTCTTTGATTTCCGTTCGATAGATGTGCTCGTAGGATAACTGGCCGTTGCCTTCCGAATCGATGTGGGCAAGGTAGAGCTCGAGCGGACGGGACAGCAATTCCGCCACGTCGTCGCGGTATATGCTTGCCGTGTCGCTCGATCCGGACGATGAGGATGTTTGGGACGAATCGGCGTCGCTGTCACCCCCGTTGAGCTCGTCGGGAACATCAAGGGCGTCGGCGGAAAAGTTGACGCAGATGCCGTCCATGCTTTCGATGGTCGAGGCCTTGCCCAGACCTGCCGTATCTAGGCGCGCCTGGACCAGCTCGACGCTTTCGCGTAGCTGGCCTGCGGAGAGCGCCGTGGTGGGATAGAGGGCCAGCTGGCCGTTATCTTGCGACGTGCCGAGGGCTCCCGTTGCAAATGCAATGGCCACGGCGATGGCCACCACCACCGCAACCGCGCAGAGACAGGGGGCAATGGCGGCCAAGCGTTTCTTGTGGAAGGGGCTCTTGGGCTGGGGAGCGCTTTCCTTGTCAGGTGAGGGGGTCGCCGGTGCGTCGTTCGCCAGCAACTTGCCGTTCTCGTCGATCCCCAGGCGTTCGGCCAGGCGAATGACGTCAAAGCGGCCTCCGATCTTGCCGATGCCCGGCTCGGTGCAGCGCGCGATGAGCTCATCGAGGGTGCAATCATCGTCGTCGGTGCAATGGGCGCCATCAAGACGGACAGCTCCCTTGTTTTTAAGTTCAAAGAGCTCCTGCAGTTCGGCAGCGTTTAGGCCGCCCGAGTTTTTCGTGCAAATGCTTCGAATCTGGGCCTCGTGCGGCCACACTCCGCAGCGAAGGTAATACAAAAGGCAGCCGATGGAGTAGCAGTCGGCGTGGCTCGTGTTGCGCCATTGGCGCGCCTCGCTTTGGTGCTGGTCGAATATCTCGGGCGCGCCGATAAACGGCGTGCTCAAGCGCTCACTGCCATCGGCCGCCGTCACGTCGGGATCATCGTTTTGAGCACTCTGCCCAAAATCGATAAGCATGACGCGCTCAATGTGCTGCCCGTCTTTGTCCAGCATAAAGCGCAGGTTATGGGACGAAAGGTCGCGGTGCGAGACGGTGGTGAGATAGCGAGCGTCTTCGCGCGAAACGACCGTGCAGCAAAGCAGGGCCGTGACAATGGCACGTGCCGTGTCGAGGATGTCGGTGGCGCCGACCTCGCCGTGCGCATCGCTCATGATCTCGCGCAGCTCGACAATGTCGACGCCCTCGACATATTCCATGGCAAGGGCGGGGTAGCGCACCTCGCCGCGGGGCGTCTTTTTAATGCGCCAACCCAGGGCGTAGGCGACGGGCGCATGTCCTTGGGCCCCGTCCATGCTGCGAAGCGTCTCGTATTCCTGGCGTAGCTTGTACCAGTCGGATTTATAGGCCTCGTTGGATTCGAGCGCCTCTTTGTGAGGGGCGCTGCAGCCATGGCGCATGACCTTGACGGCAAGCTTGGTGCTAGGAGCGGATGCGTCTGCGGCGCTGTTGGCGTGCGAATCGGAGACAGTGTCGATAAACCAAAGGTCGGCGCTTGCGCCCGAGGGCTCACCGCTCGGGCGCATCGCAATGCCCGCCTGGGAGACGGGCCGCTCGGCGAGCGGATTGACCTGGGCCATTCCATTGAGCGCTTCCGCGCAAAAGATGTTTTCCATGTCCGCCCCCTCGCTTGGTGCCATGCACCAATCGAGGTGCGTTCCGGTCATTTAAGTATAACGGGCGCTCAAAAACGGACACACCACAACGCCGCTCAATCCCTTCTGTTCAGCTGAACGCCGCGCGGGGAGGAGGGCGCCGCCGCCGATAGGATGGCCTCAATATTCCCAACCGTAAGGAGGAGGCTATGGCTACCGGCTGGATAGCAAATCTGGTTGCCGTGCTCGACCAGGACAGTGTGCCCTCGCGCCGTGGCGAGGCGGGAGCCCAGGATGACATCGATGTGCTTTTGGGCATCGCTTCGACTGAGTTTACCGCCGAGGTCGATTATCTCGACTACCTGGCAACGCTTCGTATTGGTCTCGTAGAAAAAGGGGATGGTGAGAGCGTAAGCGTGTGCATCGACTGCCTGCTCGATGCGGACAAGAGGTCCGCCTGCGAAAAGGCCATTACGTCGCGTGGCATGACATTTGCGCGTGAGGGGGTCGACGTTCGCGTCGATTTTGCCCTGGACGATTTTTTCGAGTTGAAGGCTCAGTGTTGCGGTGTATCCGACGCGGCGGACTTGGTCCGCGCTGTGGGGCTTGTCGTGCAGTCTCTCGGCGAAGTCCTCGAGGAGATGGATGAGCTTTGGGATCCTTTTGAGGGTCCTTATGAGTTCGTGGATGACGATGCGCTTCCAGAGGAAATTCTTAACCCCGAACACGCTGCTATTTTCCTCGATGATTCGTCGTCCAAGGCAGATGACGGCAAGGGCGGTGGACTTGATGAATTACTCGGTTAATCCCGTGCGGCCTCAGGTATCCGCCGGCCGCATTCTGGCGGCGGGGTGGTTCTATGCGTTGAGCGTTGTGCTGTTCGCCCTGGATATTGCTCACGCTTCGCTCTTTTTGGGGAGTAGCTGGCTCAATAACCCTCCAACCGATCTCGATTTTTATTGGTGGGGCTTTATTGTCTTTATCGGTCTGTGCTTTGTGGGGTTCTATTATGTTCGCGACCTGACGCCTGCGATTGATGTGGAGGGAGATCCGCTGCGTTTTAGCCGCGAGGGCAGTGCTCGGCACTTTGCCCTGACGGGTTTAGTGCTGGCCATGCCGCTTGTGCTGTTCGATCCCGGCGACCCGCTCTACATGTTTAGCGCCGGTCTTATGGTTGTCCAGGCCATGGTCGATGCCCTCCTGGTTCGCGATGTGCGCCAGGCGATTCCCCACGCCAAGCGGCCTACGGTGTTGTTGAGGGCAATGCTGATTGTTGCTGCCTGCTATGGTCTGGCGGCTTTGCTGGGCTTTGAGCTGGTTGCGCTCTTGCTGCGCGTTGCCGTGGCGGTCTTGGCTCCCGTTGCCGAGGGGCTTCCCTTGGAGCTCTGCGATCTGGGAGACGAGACGCTGCGTGGCGAGGCGCACGAGCTCAACCGCGAGCTGCGTCGTGTAACGTGGGCGTGCGGAGGCCTGCTGGCATTGATGCTAGCGGATATGCTGCTGGGCGTGAGTGAGATGGCGTGGGTGCTGGGGCTTGTTTGTGTTCTGGCGGTGGTTTATGTGTCGCTGGGCCGCTTTACCCTTGCCTTGCACGTTCGCACGCTGCTGGCAGTGGTGGTCGGCGTCGTCTTGGGATTTGTCGTGCGTGACACGATGGGGACGGCATGGCTTGCCTGCACGGTTGTCGTGCTCGTTGGGCTGTCGGTGGTTCCGGTTGATCAGACGGCACCGGGCTTGGTCGCGTTTTTAGGGTTCGTGGCGCTTGCGTTTTGGTTGGAACGCGACATCGAAATACGAATGGTTATCGAGGTCTTTGTCCCGCTCATCCTCGTGCTGATGTATTACTGGCAGCGCGTCGCGGAACGTGAACATGTTGACGGTCGTCGCATCCGACTTTTCTTTAGGTAACCGTGGGAGACGGGGTGGAAGATAATTCCGTCCCGCCTTTATGCTCCCGAGAGCAGCAGAAAATAATTGCGATCGGACCCGCGCAGGCAGATGCGCGTTCCCGGTGCGACATCGACGGTCTCGCCGCTTTCGATAAGCTCGCCGTCGCAGTTTGCGCCGTTTCGGTTGAACACTTCAAGCTGCCAGGCGGCATGTACATCGTCCCAAGAGAGCTTGACAGCCTGTCGCGAAATAGCGGGATCGTCGAGAACGGTGGTGCCGGTGTCGACATCCTGCGTCTGCGAGGGCCGGGGGCTCCGGCCGAAGAGCCAGGCGGTCGATTTGGGAATGCGAACCATGTTGTGGGTGCTGCAGGTTTGAGGGCTGTAGGTGCCGCCGACACCTGCGGGGCAGCTTGCGATGGTGACGGCGATGGCCGTTGATTCTCGAGGTGCGCTAGGTTTGCCCGCGCCAGGGGTTTTGCCAACAGCGCAAACGGTGCTGATGTCGGCCTGAAGCGAGGAAGCTCCCAGCCCAGCGTGTTCAAGGTGAGCACCATAGGCAAGGGAGTAGAGAATGCCGGCCATGAGGGGGCCGAGGGATTCGCGTGCCATAAGCGTTGGCGTGCACGCGTCGTAAAGCGCGGCGAGCTCTCCGGGAGTGGGTGCATCGCTCAAATCTCCATCAAGGCGCTCGACGATGGCGTCGACGGCGCTTTGAATGTGCACCAGGCGCTCCTCATCGTCCAATCCTTTGGCACAATCGAGCAACCAATCTGCGAGGAGCAGTCCTGCCACAAGCCATTTGTCCCGCGCATCGGGTGCAAGCAGGGTGCGCCGGGCGTCATCGGAGGTGTTTCCCTGGGTAAAGCCCCAAAGCCACGTTCCCGATACAGGCATCGTTTCTTTGATGTTAAAGCCACTCGCTGGTCCTTCAGCTGCGCGAACATCGAGCAAGAGGGACGCAGAGTCCTGGAGGTTCTCCATGATCAGGCGCTTGGCGTTGTATTTGACCGCCTCGCTTTCCGGGTGCTGCGAGCGTGAGGAAAGGCTGTCGGCTTTTTTAGGCAGCGTCGGTACGGGCGATTTTTCGGTATCGGACGGCACTGCTCGCGGGGTTACAAGCGGAAGCTCGGAATCGGCTTCGGCCATACCCTGCTCGCCCACTGCCTGCGCAATTCGGTTGCAGGTGCGGTCGAAACTGCGGCTCTTCTCGAGGGGATAAAACTGATACCAGTACTTTTTATTGGTACAGAACTCGGCTTCGGGGTGGTCGAGAATGGTCTTGCGCAAGCGTTTCTTTACGCGCTCCTGCATGTCGCGGCAGATGTCGAGTACCAGGTCTCGCTCGGATTCGAGGATGGCATACTGCAGGTAGAGCTGCGAAAGCTCGCCCTTCACATGCGCATAGAGATCGTTTGCATCTAGCGCCTCGGGCGTGGCGGAAATGCCTCCGTGATCGAGGAGAAGCAAACTGGCGCCGCGCGCGTTGGAAAGCGAGCGTTTTGCCGCGACGCTGGTGCCGGGATTTTGGGTAGGCAAAAGCGTGCGCGTAAGGGCGATCCTTCGATTCTTTACTTTCCAGTTGCTGCTAAACCCTGCATAGAAATAGCGATATTGAGCCGCGGTGAGCCCATTGGCGGATCTGGCTGTGGGGCAGATCGCTCGTGTGGCGGCCTCATCTTCGGGCCAAATGGGACTCACGCTCAGGCGGATGCGATCGTAGCCTTCGATGCGGGCGCACCAGCTGGCAAATGGAAGCGTGCATGCGCTGTCAAGCGTGCGGAACACGGTGTCAAATTTGTTTTGTTGGGTTGTAGCGGCCTTTGCCATGTCAGCTCATCCCCTTGCGTCGCTGCAGCATGTGTGCGGTGCTCAAATTTCTCTCTAGGATAGCCCAAAAGTGCGGCGGAAGCTCCGTTCCATCGGTTCAGCTGAGCAGTGTACGGAGCGATGCGCGAGCGGCTCAGTATGCTTGCCGCGTCGATATCCAATGAGAAAGGAGAATCCACGATGACCGAGGTCAATCCCGTGCTGGTGCGCTATCGCCGCGACCGTGCAAATGCCTTTGAGCAGCCGGGCGCTCCCGGTGTGCTAGATCACCTGTCCGGTGCGCGCGAGATGATTGGCGAGCTGCTGAATCTGAACCCAACGCCGCCAAAGCCGGCATTGAGCGAGCCGGTGGAGCTCATCTATGACGGCGGAAAGACAAAGCAGACGCTTGTCTATCGTGCGGACGGGAATGTGTGCAAGGTTGCGCTTACGCCCGACGCCGAGGACAGGCTTCGTAACGAATATGCGCTCCTGGGCGGCCCGTTTAAAGGCTATGAGATGTTTCCGCAGGTAGATGGCATGGCCTATGTGGACGACCGCCGTATTGGCGGCAAGCACCTCTGCCTGCGCGAGCGCTTTGTCCAGGGTGAGGACGTCCTTACCCATGTTGAGCGCCGCGCCAGCGAAGGCTGGCCGCTTTCGTCCCGCGAGCTCTTTTCGCTCGTGCTGGGCATGTTCGATGCTATGGCTGTGGTCAGTCGTATCGGCTACGTACATCGAGACCCGCATCCTGGCAACTGGATCGTTACGCCCGATGGGCACGTGGTGCTTATCGATTTTGGCCTGTGCGCCTCGGTGGCTGAGTGTGCCGGCCCGCTGGTGGGCGAGCGCATTATTTCGCGTGGCTATGAGGCTCCCGAGCTGCGAAATCCCGGTATTGCCTCGCCGGCGAGCGATGTGTACAGCACGGCCAAGGTCATCGCCAAGTTCATGTTTGGTACGCGCGACGTCCGTGCTCTGCCGCGAAATATCCCCTTTGCCGATTTCTTGCGCCGTGCAATGGCGCAAAAGCCTGCCGCCCGATACGCGGACGCCTATGCCGCACGTGCTGCGCTGATGGCGTCGTATCGCTCGTAAGCGTGGCGCGCCTTGGCAGCCAACAGCCTGCGATTCAGCTGAACGGTTGTCCCAGAAAGCGGTGTCCGTCAACCCATAATGCAATGCCAGCAGGAGGCCAAAACGGCCTCAAGAGAGAAAGGAACCCTCTTATGACCAGCAACTATAGTGTCAGCGACTTGGACGATATCATCCAGACGGAAGTCCTTCGCGCCGATGGCCGCGATGGCATCGAGGCTCGTTTTCTGGATGCGTTTGGCGGCGGTGGTCTGTCCGAGACGCGTCGCGGCGTCATCATCGTTGCCGACCGCTCCTGGTCCGTCAATAGGGTCATGAAGGCCATCAATGCGGGTCTGCACAACCTTTGCAAGGACATCGCCAAAGACCCGCTTACGGCAGGAACCGTCGACGTGGCCCTTGTGTCCTTTGGTACCGATGTCACGGTTCACAACCTTCGTAACGGCGGCAGTGTTGAGCGCGCCGACTACAAGCGCGATATCGATGACATCTTTGTCCCGGCGGGCAAGGTATCTGGCGATCTTGAGCTAAAGGCCGGCGGTCTCACCAGCCTTAATCAGGCACTTCTGACCGCCTGCGAACTCGAAGGCGAGTACGCGCATCGCGTTAAGAAGAAAACGCTCAAGGCGCCCTACAAGACGGTTGTGGTCCTCTTGACCGATGGACACGATGAGCCGGGGGGCGATGTGTCTGCAGCCGCCGATTGCATCAGCAAACTGGTGGAGTCCGGCAAAGTGCTGTTCCTGCCGTTTGGCTACGGCGACTATTCCGAGGACGAGTTCGCCCAGCTCTGCCGTGCCGACGGCATGTGGTTCAAACTTTCGGACGACAAAGGCAAGGCTATCACCGACGCCTTTAAGCTCATCGGCGCCAGCATGCGTGTCATGTCCGAGCCCGGTGCCGCAGGTTCGGAGCGCCAGGTCTTTGAGGAGTGCCTGAAAACGCGTCCGGATGTTCAGGTTCAGGTCTGCACGCTCGACGAGTTTGTCCGTGGCAATCAATAGGAGGTCAGCAATGTCTTTTGGTAAGGAATTGGGCCAGCAGCCTCGCACCATCGGCGTTGCCGGGGTGACAAAGCGCGGCGTTGCTCATCGCTGCTACGGTACGCGTTGCCAGGATGCGCATATGATCCGTCGCGTCAAGCAAGTGGCGATCTGGAAGGATGGCGGCAAGAGGGATCGACTCCTGCCGGGCAAGGAGTACGTTGTCGCGGCCGTGGCAGATGGTTTGGGTTCCGAGGCCCATAGCGATATCGGCGCCCATGCTGCCGTCAACACCGCCGTGTCGACGATGTGCGAGCTGATTGGCACCTGGTGTGCAACGGGCGACAGCGCCCTGGCGATCTCGATGCCTCGTTTTATTGAGCAGTCCATGATCAAGGCGAACAATGCCGTGGTCAAGAAGGCTGCATCAATGGAGTTGCCTGCCAACGAGTTCGATGCGACGCTCGTGATTGCTGTTTACGATGGCGACCAGCTGTTCTATGGCTCCGCGGGCGACTCGGGTGTCATCGCCAAGACCGATGCCGGGTTCGAGCTCCTTACGCGCCCGAGCCGCGTGGGAAGTGCTGGTACGTATCCGCTCTATTGCAGGGAAAAGTGGGAGATCGGGGCCTGTTGTGGGCATGTCGAGGGGTTTCTGCTCGCTACCGATGGTGTCCTGGAGCTTCTGGTGCCCGAGTTTAATGGTGAGAATCTGAACAAGAAGGCGATACACCTCTTTATGGGTGCCGGATACAAGTCTGTTGATGCTTCGGACATTGACGCTGCGTTAGGAAAGCGGGTTGAGAGCGTTGTCCGTCGCATCCAGGGAAACCGTTACACCTACGATGATGCGACCGTTGTCGTTGCGCTCGATTGGGACCATGTGGAGCCTGTCGACGTGCTTAAGGACGTGTCCGAGCATAAGCCCGAGCCCGCGCCTGCGGTTGAGCCTGTTCCTGTTGCGGAGCCTGCGCCCGCGCCCGTTGCGGAGCCTGCTCTCACGGTGGAGCCTGAGCCCGAACCTGCACCGGAGCCCGAACCGGAGCCTGTGCCGGAGCCCGAAGTGGAACCCATAGTGGAATCCAAATCCGAGCCGGAGCATGCTGCGGAGACTGTTCCTCAGGCAGAGCTCGATCCCAAACCGGCAGGACCGGAGGCTGCCTCGAGCATCAATATCTCGCTTGATCCCGATGCGCCGAATCTCGAGGCCACCGTGGTTCTCCCGGCTGAGGTTGGCGCCAAGGTGCCCGCGCTTGAGCCGATCGCGATGCTAGAGAACTTACTCGGCGTTTGCTTTGAATACGGCGAGTTACTCGAAGCGTGCAAGATGTTTGTACAAAAACACGACGAGGGTATGGCGGGCGATCAGCGCGGTGTATCCGTTCGCGTCGATTCGACCTGCGAATAAGAAAGGAGTCCCCATGGTGCTCTATAACAACGACGGGAGAGCCTATGAACTTGCCGATGGGGCCCTCGGGCGTGGACGCGAGGGTTCCGTGTATCGCATCGTGGGAGAGCCCCTTGTGGCTAAGGTCTATCACAACCCCACGCCCGAGACGGCGCGCAAGATCGAGGCGATGGCCGCCATTCTTTCGGTTTTGTATGAGCGCAAGAAGCCGCTGCTCCTGCAGCTCGCCTGGCCGTTCGAAGCACTCTACGAGCGCCCTGATGGGTTGTGGTTCAAAGGTTTCTTGATGTATGAAGTCCCCGAGGGATATGTCTCGATCGATGCCGTATCGCAGTTCCCGGCCAATCCCGCCGCGCCTTCTTTGGATGAGCGCCAAAAGATAAAGATGCTCATCAAGCTGTCCACCGTGACTGCGGAGCTTCACGATATCGGAATCACGATAGGCGACTGGAACCCTCGTAATTTTCTTGTCGGCGAGCAAGGAAGCCTGATGCTTCTCGATACTGATTCGTATGGCTTTACGCTTTCGGGCGTGACGTATGGAACCACCTGCGCCGCGCCCGGCTTTATTGCGCCCGAGGTACTCAAGCTCATGGAATCGACTGGCATTGGTGATTTTGGGGGCTTGGCCGCTGCCACGAAAGCTCCGGTGTTCACGCCTCGGACGGATGATTTTGCGCTGGCAGTTCACATTTTTAAGATGTTGAACCGTGGAGTTCATCCCTTTTCGGGTGATCTGGACTTGGATTTCTATGATCTGGATGACGACGATATCCCGCCGGCGCCGTCGCTAAACACCTGCATCCGCGAGGGTCAGAGTCCTTTTATTGGGACCTCGATTGGATACGCTATTCCGGATTACGCCCTTAGACTCGATGATTTTGGCAGCCTTATGGGCGAAGCTTTCCGTCGATCGCTCTTTGGCAGAGCGGAGGAGCGCATTAACGCACGCACGTGGGCACGCCTGCTCGACCGGTATCTATCCGAGACAATCGAGTGCGCGCATGGCCATCTCTACCACTTCTACCACTCGTTGCAGGGTGAATGCCCCTATTGTCGAGGAGAGCGCGCCCTGTTAGCTCGTCTAAGTTGAGATTGACTCGGGCTGTCTGGAGAAAGCCCGTGAGGCGACACGCAGGTTAATCCTGGGTGTCGCCTCCGTACATATAGACGATAAAACCATCGCCAGTGTCCTGACTGTGGTCCTCCAGGATGCGTTTCATGTTGAGATGCTCGTAGAACTGCCAGTCGGAATTGCAGTCGCTCATCAAGAAGAACTTGCTGCAACCGGCTTTGGCGAGCTCGGCACGCGCAAAGTTGATCAGTGCGCGGCCGAGCCCCTTTCCCTGCCACTCGGGCACGATGATGATGAGGTTGAGCTGACCCTGGGCATACTCGTTGCCCGTGGCGGCGAAGCTGTCTGCCGTGGCCTTCTCGCGGCTGTCGCCAAAGAGCGAGCCCTCGAGTTTGGCATCGGCGGTCTTGGCCATCTCGGTCGCCTGGGCAAACATCTCGTCATAGCAAGGCTTCCATGTGGGGTTGGTACGTGGCTTGCCGTCTTCGAAAATGCCGATGCAGCAGGCGGCGATGATGCGGCCTTCGGCTTCGGCAACAAGGGCGATAGGGGAGCGTTGCAGCTGCATGGCTATGTTGAAGCGCGCGCAGAAGTCGGCGGCTTCGACGTCGCCGCGGTTGCGCAGCGTATTGCACCACAGCTGGTTGTAGATAGCGGCGATGCCTGCCAGGTCGTCGAGTGTGGCGGCGCGCAGCGTTACGTTGTCAAGGCTCATGGAGGCTCCTTCCAAGTTGGGTCAGGCCACCTTCGAGTGTGACATTGCCGCAGCGCTGTCGCACCAGCCATTCGGTAGACGACCCCCAATCCCTCGGGGACGGAGGAAACGAGAGAGGATTTTCGGACGCGTACAAATCGAGAGTGGATAATCTCCCACTTTTGGCCAAGCTGCGGCCCGAAAACGGCAGAATATCCACTCTCGATTTGGCGCACTGGGGTCAGGTTGCTTTGCACCAGTTTTCGATAGGCAACCGCGTTTGCCCAGATAAAACCTGCCAAAATAAACCTGTCCCTTTTTGGCAGGTTTGGTAACGCCAGCGAGCGGGTCGCATTTGAGACAAGGTGACGTGAAACGAAAGGGCGCTGACCTTATGGTCGCGCCCTTGAAGTTGAACGTCAGATTGTCCAAATGCGGCCCGCGCAGCGTCGGCCGGTCCGCCGTTCGGTAGAACGGCGGAACCTAGATGCGCTCCGCGATCTCGTGGATGAGATAGTCGGTCTTTTCCCAGCCCAGACACGGGTCGGTAATGGACTTGCCAAAGACGCCGCCGTCGACCGGCTGGTTGCCGTCCTCCAGGTAGGACTCGATCATAAAGCCCTTGACCAG
>CAKUHK010000012.1:0-37923 GCA_934655965.1 uncultured Collinsella sp. | reverse complement strand
CCAAGCGCGCGACCTGTAATCACACAGATCCTGACCCGCCCGTGACCATAATCGACCGCCTGCCAATACATGACAAACGGCATATTCCCGGCACGCCCGTGACATCTTACAATGGAGACGTCACGGGCCTCGGCCCAATTTCGATCATCCAAGGGGATGTCTTTTTGGTCATTGTTCTTTAGGGAACGGTCAATCGCATAGAACCATGAAAGCGGCCGTGCAACGGCCGTGGTTTGTTGCGCCGTTCCGCCTCCGTCATCTGCCAATTTGCACCTGATAGGAAAGAACAATGCAATCCCAGGAATCTCAATCCTTCCCAAAAGCCAACAGCTTCGATACGGCACTCGTGCGCTCTAAGATTATGGGGCCCAATCCCCTCAAGCTCTGCGAGGAGCTCCTTTGCGATGCACGTATCCCCCGCGGCGCTCGCATCTGCGACCTTGGATCGGGCACCGGTATCACCAGTGCCATGCTCGCCCGCGAATATGGGTTTGACACCTACGCCGTCGACCTGTGGAGCGACCCCGAGGAGAACCGCGCGTTCTTTGCTTCGCTCGGCATTTCGCGCGACACGATTCATCCCGTTCAGGCGGACGCCTCGCAAGGCTTGCCGTTTGAGCACGACTATTTTGATGCGGTCGTGAGCATCGATTCGTACAACTACTACGGGCGCGACCCGCATTATCTGGGCGAACGCTTGCTCCCCTACGTAAAGCAAGGCGGGATACTCTACTTAAGCATTCCCGGCATGGTCCGCGACTGCCACGAGAACCTGCCTGACTGTCTGCTCACATCTTGGACGCCCGAGCAGCTCGATTACATGCACGACATAGCCTGGTGGCGCGCCATGATCGAGCCGACCCCCGGCGTCGAGATTGTCTCGATGCAACCCATGCTCTGCACCGACGAGGCATGGGCAGACTGGCTCGCCTGCGACAATGAGTACGCCGCGGGCGACCGCGCTGCCGTTGAAGCCGGCGCGCTCGAGTATCTCAACACCATCGCCATCGTGCTGAAGAAGCTCTAAACAACAGCCGCGCGAGGCCGTAGACATACGACCTCGCGCGGCTTCTTTCTTCATGAGTTTTGGGCAGACCAGCAGCCGTTACATCCTTACGTCAGGCTTGGGATGCCTGCATTGGCCGTGCGCTGCTGCGCTACTTGCGCAGCGGCTTGGGTAGTGGAATGCCGGCGGCGATGACGGCGGCGATGATCATGCAGACGATGCCCTTGAGCGGGAAGCACATGAGCAGCAGGCCCACGACCATAACGGGCTGGCGCATGACGGCACCCATCGTCGAGGCGGTGCAGACGGCAACGCAAAAGACCGGATCGGCACCCGTGAGGATGGCAAGGCCGTAGCCCAGGCTTACGCCCGAAAAGATAACCGGGAAGAAGTGACCACCGCGCCAGCCCATGTTGATGAGGGCGGGAGTTAGCATAGCCTTGACCAGACCGGTCGCGATAAGCACACCGGCGGGGATGGTCAGATAGGTTTCCATGAGGACATCGGCCTGCGTCTCGCCGGCAAACATGGTGTAGGGCAGAACCGTGCC
The DNA here is from genome assembly GCA_934655965.1 of uncultured Collinsella sp. GTDB lineage: Bacteria > Actinomycetota > Coriobacteriia > Coriobacteriales > Coriobacteriaceae > Collinsella. Next base: position 36,367 of record CAKUHK010000012.1, on the reverse strand, counting down.
ACAAGCCGCAAGCACCAGACCGGCCAGCATGGCCTTAACGACAGGGCGCTCCCCAATGGCATGGGCAAGCGCCTCGCTCGCGTGCTCCGAGACAAAGTACAGCCAGCCGCAGACCGTGCCGATCAGCGACAGGGGAATGAGCCATGCGAGCTCGAGGTTGCCCACCTCGGCAGCCTCGAACCTGGGCATGCCCATACCGCCGCCCACAAGCTGGCCGAGCAGCAGATAGGTTCCCAAACCGCCGGCAATCGCGATGCCGTAGACCACGGTCTTCTGTGCCTTGGGCAGCTTGATGGTGATCTCGTCAGACGCGGAGTCCTCGCCATCGGCGCTGCCGGCGAGCGGGGCCACAAAGCCAAAGACGGGCGCGGTAAAGAGTGCCGTCAGCGCGGCCTGGGTGCCCAACAGCGTGAGTTCCCTAAACTCGGCGCCAAAGCGACGCATGCGGTCGCCGACCCAGCTGCAAAGACCCGCGATAACGCCGGTCAGTCCGGCCTCCGGTCCAATACTTCCGCCAAACAGCAGCGGCAGCAATGCCGCGAGCGAAAGCTTGCCCAGATTGTCATACGGGTAGCGTCCGTCTTGCTTGACCTTGGCCATTACCTGGTTGAGGTCGTCGGTCTTGGTGCCCGTCGTCTTTTCGTACAGACCGATCAGCAGGCCGCCCAGCAGGCAGACGAAAAATGGGTACGGCAAAAAGCCGAACGGGCCGCTGGCGAGCTCGGGCGACGCCACTCCCAACATGTGCGGAATCTCGGTCCACAGATAGTCGATGCCGTGCTCCATCGCAAAGAAGAACAGCCAGACAGCGGCACCCGCGAATGCGCCGGTCACAGCCACGCTGACCAAAAACAGCGCGCGGTTTTTAGGTTTTGCAAGCTTATCCATCGGGCCCTCCCGTGGTCAAAGTCGACATAGATACGTTTTATTGTAGTGCGAGCGTTGCCCAGACGAGCCAACCATCTGCGCCGCAGACGGCGCCATCGGGAGTTGCGATGAAGCAAGCTCGAGGCCTAGCTGCCGATAATTGACGCAATCTCGCACAGGTCGTCGGCAAAGTAGATGCCTTGTTGGCGCTGCGGGCTCGATAGGCCCTTGTCGATCATATGCTCGAGCAGTAACTTCAGGTCGTTGTAATAACCGTCCAAGTTATACAGGATGCACGGCGCACTCAGATGTCCCAACGATACGGCGGACATGACCTCGGCAATCTCCTCGAGCGTGCCCGTACCGCCCGGGAAGGCAATAAACGCGTCGCCGAGCTCGATCATCTTGGCCTTACGCTCGGCCATATCGCTCGTCACGATGAGGTCGTCGATGCCGTCATGCTGGAACTCCGCCTCGATAAAAAAGCTCGGCTCAACCCCCGTCACGTGGCCGCCGGCATCGAGCACGCTATCGGCGAGCGCACCCATCAGGCCCGACTTGGACCCGCCGTATACCAGTGCGTGGCCGTTGGCGCCAATCCATGTGCCGAGCTCTCGCACCGCGGGCAGAAACGCCGGGTCGTTACCGACGCTGGCGCCCAGGTATACCGTGATATTCAATATTCAGTCCCCCTCGTCGTGACGCGCGACGCCCGTTCTAACGTTGGCGCCGGCGATATTCGCGCACGCGGCGCGACAGGTCGGCGAGCTCATCGCGATCGAGCTCTTCCAAATGCTCCAAGTCGTCCATAAAGCGCGCCATGGTGTCCTTTTGGCGCATCTTGATGAGCGTATTGCAGTAGTTCACCGCAACACCCGTGAGCATAGCAATATAGAAGATGCTGATGACGCTCAGGACAACCGTGATGACGCGGGCAACCGGTGTCTCGGCCGGAATGTCGCCAAAACCGATGGTCGATACCGTCTCAAAGCTAAACCAGAGCCCGTCGCCAAAGGTAAGAGTCGTGGGCTCGGACAGCCAGACGGCCGTCGAGCAGAGCAGGAAAAAGACAAGAAACACGCCTGTTATGTGGGCGAACCCGGCCTGATGCAACACATCGGCAAGCGTCCTGAGCTTTTTCATCGCGACCCCTTCCGCGGACAATCAATCACATTCGCTCGGTATTGTCCCACGCCTCCCTCGCAAACGGAACTAGTCAATGGACGTTCTTAAACGACTAGTCATTCAAGAACGTCCCCGATGACTAGTCGTTTAAGAACGTCCCCAACGACTACATCTGCTGGGTGACCATTTAACGGCGTGCGGGCCAAATGGGGCACCTGAGCTGGTATCCTTACGTGGTATTGCCTCGATTCGTTAGGATTGCCCGTGAGAGCTGCCGCCGTCCTTCGTTCAACTATATATCGCGCCCTCGCCATCGTTCTCACCGCACTTACCGCGCTGAGTGCCGCCGCACCCGTGCCGGCCCTTGCCGACCAGTCCGAGCAGCAGGTCAAAACGGTTCGCGTCGGTTGGCTTGTCAACAACGAGGGGTTCCAAGACGGCAACCCAGGCGAGCGCCTCTCGGGATGGGGCTACGAGTATCTGCAGACCCTCTCGTACTACACCCCCGGTTGGCAATACGAATACGTCTCCGGCACCTTCACCGAGCTCATGGACATGCTCGAGGCAGGCGAGATCGACCTCATGCCAAATATCTCGTACTCCGAGGAGCGCGCGCAAAAGCTGCTCTACTCCTCGAACCCCGAGGGAACCGAGCGCTACTACATCTACGCCAGGCCCGACCGAGACGACTTGGCCACGGGCGACCCCCAGGCGCTCCAGGGCCTCACCATTGGCTGCAATCCCGGCGTTATGCAGACCTTCGTCGGCCAGCAGTGGCTTGCCGACGAAGGCATTACCTGCACCTATAAAGAAATAGCCAGTGGCGGCGGCCTCTTCGATGCGTTGGCAAACGGCGAGGTCGACGCCATCATCATGAACGACACGATCTCATCGCCTAGCGCCTCCCCCATGTTCTACGTAGGCTCAAGCGACTACTATTTCGCCGTCCCCAAAAGCCGCCCCGACCTTATGGACGATATCAATGCCGCCATGGCGGCAATCGCCCGATTCAACCCCCGCTACAATGACGAGGTTAAAGCAAATTACTCGGCCCAAAACAGCGGGTCATCATCACTTGACGGCGCCGAGGCCTCCTGGCTCAAAGCAAACGGCAACACCATCACGATCGGTTATCTTGCAAACCAGCTCCCCTACTGCACGCAAAATGACGATGGCGAAATGGAGGGGTCGCTTGCCTCGCTCGCGACGACGTTGCACGACAAGTTTGGCATCAACGTTAAAACAGTCGCCATCGCAGACACCAAACAAATGATCAAAGCCCTTTCAGAAGGCACCATCGATGTCGCCCTGCCATTCTTTCGTGACTACTGGCTCGCCGAACAGGTGGGGGTCATCCAGTCAAACTCGACGGGAACGGTCTCCCTGACCGCCATCCACAGCAGCAACGATCTGAGCAAGGACCTCAAGAACATCGCTTGCACAAAGAGCGCTATCGTCAACCGTTTTGAGCTCGAGAGCCTGTTCCCCGACGCGACGGTAACCGAGTACCCAAGCGGCAGCGAGATGCTCAAAGCCCTCAATAAAGGAGAGGCCAGTTGCATCATCGTCCCCAGTACGCGCCTGGAAACCATCCGCGACGCCTACGACATCGAGGATTTCGAAACGCAGGAACTCACCAACACAGCAGAACTATCGTGCTTGATCTCGCGCGGCAATCCCCAACTCCTAGGAATCATTAATAAGGGTATCGTCAATGCCGGCGAATCGCTCTCCGCGAACAGTTATTCCCCCACATCGTATTCGGCTCAAGAATCCGATACACTTCGATTCCTCTATCGCAACCGTACCGCCATTGCCACCGTTATCATCTGCATTTTGCTGACCGGCATCGCCATCCTTGTCTGGTCGCTTCAACGCGCGCGGAAAGAGCGGCAGAAAGCCGACGCCGCCAACGCCGCCAAGACCGCGTTCCTCACGCGTATGAGCCACGACATCCGCACACCGCTCAACGGCATCTTGGGCCTTATTGAGATTGAGGAATTGAAAGAGGGCGATATAAAGGTCGCTCGCGAAAGCCGCGCCAAGGCGCGTGTCGCTGCCAACCACCTGCTTTCACTCATCAACGACATCCTCGAAATGGGCAGGATCGAGGAGCGCAAAGTGACACTCGAGCACGAATCGTTCAACCTCAAGGAGCTCTGTGACGATGCCTTGGTGCTGTGCAAACTCCGCGCATCGGACCGTGGCATTACACTGCTCAACGCCAGCGAGCCCTATGCTGTCGACCAGAGCATGATCGGCAGCCCCACTCATATCCGCCGAATCATCATCAACCTGCTCGACAACAGCATCAAATACAACAAGCATGGCGGCACCGTCACCTTCTCTTCCACCGTCAAACCGCTCAACGACGCACGTGCGCTCTTTTGCTTCACCATCGAAGACACTGGCATTGGCATGACGCCCGAGTTTTTGAAGCATATCTACGAGCCGTTCGCCCAAGAGGGCGACGACGCCCGCAGCAAGTTCCAGGGAACCGGCATGGGCATGCCCATTGTCAAATCGCTCATCGACATGATGGGCGGCACCATCGAGATTTCAAGCGAACTCGGCGTGGGCAGCACGTTCACTGTCCAGATTCCGCTCGATATCGACAAGAATCCTCAGGCACGAGCGAAGGCGGTTGAGAAGATGCTCGACTGCTCGCTCGCCGGCATGAACGTGCTGCTCGCCGAAGATAACGACCTGAATGCCGAGATCGCCCAGGCGCTGCTGGAATCCGAGGACGTTGTGGTGACCCGCGCGGCCAATGGCAACGAGGTTGTCGACCTGTACCTGTCGCACCCCGCCGGCAGCTTCGACGCCATCCTCATGGACATCATGATGCCCGGTATGGACGGTTATGAGGCAACGCGCGTGATTCGTCTGAGCGGCAAGCCCGACGCCGCCGACATCCCCATCATCGCGCTGACCGCCAACGCTTTTGCCGAGGACGCCAAGGCCGCACGTGACGCCGGCATGAACGCCCATCTGCCCAAGCCGCTCGATTTTGACAAGCTCAAAAACATTCTCGCCCGCATCAAACAGTACGGGGCAGCTTCGGTATAGTCTCTCCCCAAGAACCATGCCCGATTGGAAAGGAATCCCGCGATGTTTAGGCCCCTACGCCGAAAGAAACGCGCCATCACCGACGAGGCGGCGCGTGAGCTGCTCGCCACCTGCAAGCGCGGCGTCTTTGCCGTCAACGGCGACGATGGCTACCCGTACGCCATTCCCGTCAACTACTTCTTCGATGCCGAACACGACAAGATTTACTTCCACGGCGCCAAGGCGGGCCACAAGATCGACGCTCTCAAGCGTGACGACAAGGTCTGTTTTACCGTCTACGGCAACGACTGGTACAAGGACGACGATTGGGCGCCCTACGTGCAGAGTACCGTTGTCTTTGGCCGTTGCCGCCTAGCGAATGACACCCCCGCATTTATCGAGGACAAGGTCCGTGAGCTCGCGCTCAAGTACTACCCCACCGCCGAAGAGGTCGAGGAGGAAATCGCCAAGGACATCAAGGGCGTTCAGCTGTACGAAATTACGATTGAGCACCTTTGCGGCAAGCAGATTCACGAAAAGTAGGGGTCTGGGATCAGACCCCCGCATAACAATCAAGCCAGAAGACCCCGCGCATGTCGTTCGTTCGTTACGGCTTGCTATGCATTAAAAACGTAGCGATTCAGGCGTTCGCACGCCTCCTGCACGCGCGAAAGCGGCAGGGCCAGGTTCACGCGAATGTGGCAAGGCCCGTGGAACGGACGGCCGTCTTGATAGCCCACGCCCACGCGCGCGCCCTCGTCGAGCAGCCACTGAACGTCGCGACCGTGTGCGCGGCACCACTCCGTGCAGTCCAGGAACGCCATGTACGTGCCCTGCGGACGCGAATAGGCCACGCCCTTAAAATGCTCGTCCACGTAATCGCAGAAGTAGTCAACGTTGCCCTTGATGACCTCGTTGAGCTCGTCCACCCACTCGTAGCCCTGCGGCTGGTAGGCGCCGATGAGCGCATGCATCGAGAGGACGTTCATCTCGTTGTAATGGGTCTTGTTGGACACGGCGCACACGCGGTCGCGCAGCGTCTCGTTGTAGATGATGTGATAGCTGCCGACTAGGCCCGCGAGGTTGAAGGTCTTGCTGGGCGCATAAAGGGCGACCGTGCGCATGCGGGCGTCCTCGCTCACCGACTGCGTCGGGATGTGCTTGTGCCCAGGACGGATGATGTCGGACCAGATCTCGTCCGAGATCACCACGCAATCGTGCTGGCGATAGATGTCCATGGCGCGCTCGATCTCGTCGCGTTCCCACACGCGGCCGCAGGGATTATGCGGCGAGCAGAAAACGGCAGCATGGATGTGGTTTTGTGCGAGCTTGCGCTCCATGTCCTCAAAGTCCATGCGCCATACGCCATGGTCATCGAGCTTAAGCGGGCTGCACACAATGCGATAGCCCGCTGCCTCGATGGACTTGGTAAAACCGATGTAGGTGGGGCTATGGACCAGCACCGCGTCGCCGGGCTGCACATAGGCGCGCAGCGTCGATACCACACCGCCCAGCACGCCGTTCTCGTAGCCGATATGCTCGGGAAGTAGGCCCTCAACGCCGTTGCGACGGCTCTGCCACTCGATGATGCTGTCGAAGTACTCGGCGCGCGGATCAAAGTAGCCAAACATAGGGTGCTGGGCACGCTGAATGATGTGTTCCTGAACCGTCGGCACCGTCGCAAAGTTCATATCCGCCACCCACATCGGGATGCGGTCGAAGCCCTCATCGGGTACGTTTGGCGCCATGCCGGGAATCTCGCCCCAGGAGTCAACGGCGATAGCATCCATGTCGTGACGGTCGATGATTGAGGTGAAGTCGTATTTCATGCTAGGCTCCCGTGCAAAGCGGATTGGTTCGGTAGGCGTTATTGTCCACCAGGATGGGCGGCTTTGGCACGGGTTTTGGGGTTGAATTTGACTGATGAGGGCGGGCGGCCAGTTAGTCCTGAGCTTCGGTGACGGCCGTTACGGTCAGCTGTGTCCCATCGACCGTAAACGACACGTCGAGCCCGGCGTAGGCCAAGTGGTAGACACGATCGGGCTCGTGCTTGCTACCAGCGCGGCGCGGATCTTGGCGAAGGACCTCGATCAGGCCTGGCAGTTTTGTGGACGGGACCTTGTCTTGCAGCGTTTGCGGGAATTCGACGTTGAGCTCTTGCCACGGGCTGCCCTCGATCCAGCCGCCCGTCGCGTCGGAGTGGCAGTCCGCGAACGGAATGTAGGGTTTGATGTCGTAGATGGGCGTGCCGTCGCGCAGGTCGGCGCCCAACACATAAATGATGGGACCGTTATCGGTGAGCTCAACACGGTCAAGCTTTACGCAGGTGAGGCCGATAGGATTGGGGCGAAACGGACTACGCGTGGCAAACACGCCCACGCGCTCGGCACCACCCAAGCGCGGCGGACGCACGGTCTTTGACCACCTAGCATTGGTACCGGCCTTGTCCCGCATCTTGACATCGGCAGCAATATCCTCTGCCGTGCCGCCGGGCGTTCCATTTTCAAAACGCCAAAGCAGCCATAAGTGCGAGAAAGACTCGAGTCCCGCAACCGCGGCGTTAGAGGCAAACTCCGGCTCAAAGACAATGCGCCCCTGTAGATGAGGCGCCAAAAAGCTGTTGCGCGGAATGCCGAACTTCTGCGGCAGATCGGTATGTATGTGTGCGATAGGTTCCATGCCGGTCATTGTACGGCATGGGCGCACGAGGCGCTGCGCACAATCCCCCACCGCGGTCGCCGAACGTGCAACCAACGGTTGCTTGGAAGGGTGCCTACCGCCGCGTATGCTTAAGCCATCAACCAGCAGAGAGGAGCCGTCATGGCCTTTGCAGAAAAACTCATCGCCGTCCGTCGCGCCAACAATCTCACCCAAGAGCAGCTCGCCGCCAAGCTCTATGTAACGCGCCAAGCCGTCAGCCGCTGGGAGCGCGGCGAGGTCACGCCGGGCATCGATATGATGAAGCTCATTGCCGCCGTAACCGGAGAGCCACTGTCTCACCTGCTCGAAATGCCCGAACACTACTGCGAGAGCTGCGGCATGCTGCTCACGCCCGATGACTGCGGCACCGACGCTACGGGCGCCACGACCGATCATTACTGCAAATGGTGCTACGACCACGGCAAGTACACCTACGAGACCACCATGGAGGCAATGATCGAGGATTGTGCCCCGCGCCTGGCACAAAACACCGGCATGTCGCTCGACGAAGCCGTCTCGCTCATGGGCGCCGTCCTGCCGCAACTGGAGCGCTGGCGCACCGTTCAGGAAAACGAGGAGCGCTACGGTGCCGAGGCCCGGGCGCGCTATGGCGACGAAGCCGTCGATGCGGCAAACGAAGCGCTGCTAGACATGGACCCTCAGACATGGAACGACATGAAGGAGCTTGAACGTGCCATTTTGGGCCAGCTCTCGATTGCCATGGGCGATGGCGAACCGGAAGGCAGCGAGGCTCGCAAGCTCGTCGCAATGCATCGCCGCTGGATAGCTCTCAACTGGAGCAGTGAGCCCCAGGACGAGGCATATCTGGGGCTCGCCCACGGTTACCTCGCCGACCAGCGCTTCGTAGACTACTACGACAAGCCATGCGGCACCGGGGCCACGGCGTTTCTGGTTCAGGCAATCGAGTCGTCGCTGACTCGTGCTTAGACTGCAACGGCTTTGGGTATCTCAATCAAAACCCAACCGATTGGAGACCTATGGCTACTCATCACGAACTCGTGTTGTACGTTATGACCGGATGCCCGTATTGCATTAAGGTGAAGCGCTTCCTGGCGGACAATGGCGTGACCATCCCCGAGCGCAACATCTCGACCGACCCCGATGCCGAGCAGACGCTCATCGCCGTCGGAGGAAAGCGCCAGGTTCCCTGCCTGTTCATCGACGGCAAGCCGCTCTACGAGTCGAGCGACATCATCGCGTGGGTACAGAAAAACCTGCTCTAGCACTCATTGGGGACGTACTTAAATGAATAGTCCTTAAATGAGTAGTCGTTTAAGTACGTCCCCAACGACTACCCGATGACACGGCGATCCTATTCCTCGATCTCTTTCCAGCACTGAGGATCGGCTTCGTACATATCGCCTGTGTAACCATACGTCACAGCGGGGCAGCCTCGGCACCAGCCGAAAAGCTCGCATTTGGAGCACTTCTTGAACTTTTTAAAGTCGCGCTTTGCCTCCATCTGCGGCGAAAAGAAGAGCTCCTCCAGCGAGTTTTCGGCAACGTTGCCCACCTTGCTCTCCATGCGGCGACACGCATAGACATCACCCGTAGGCAGCACCGTCATATGACCCGTACCGCAGTGGCAGCCGTCATAGATCATGCCGGGCTTGGCGTCCTCGGGAATGGTGAACTTACCCTGCTCCCACAAAAGCAGCGTCCACAGGTGATCCTTGAGCTGGAAGAACGTCTTGCAGCCCGCCGCCTGATGGAACTCCATACGCTCCTGTGCGGCCAGCAGCACATCGCGATACTCCAGCGGTTCCAAATGGAACTCGTCGCGCTTTTGGCCCGACGTGGGGCAGTACCGACCAAAGGCGAACACGTCGACCTCGAGGCTTGCCACCAGATCGATGAGCTGCGGCAACTCGGCAGCATTCATGCTCGAAACCGTATTCATGACGGCAACCCAGATACCCGCGCGCTTAAGACAACCGATAGCACGCATGGTCTCGGCAAACGAGCCGGGCTTACGGAAGTAATCGTGCGTTTTCTCGAGCCCATCAAGCGAGAGCTGGTATTTGCGACAACCCAGCTCTTTCATGCGAGCGCAGACCTCGTCGGTCAGATGGAACGGATTGCCCATCACGCACCACATAAAACCGCGCTCGTGCAGGAGCTCGGCAAGGCGCCAAAAATCGGGATGAAGAATGGGGTCGCCGCCCGTAACGTAAAAGTACGGCTGACGACCGATGCGCTCGCAGAGCGCCTGGGCCTGGTCGACGACCTGGACCATTTGTTCCCACGGCATGCGCTTAAAACCGGCGCAGGCACCGTTGGCAAAGATATAGCAATGTTTGCAGCGCTGATCGCATTCATCCGTAATATGCCATTGGAAGGCAAACGCAGGCTTTTGCATCGTGGGACTCCCTTGGTCGATGTTGAAACTGATGGCGGTATTTGGGCTACAGGCGCGCAACGGCGCCGACGGGGCAATTCTCGGCACAGGCACCGCAATGCAGGCAATGCTCGGGCTCTATGCGATATGAGTCTCCCGACTCGATGCACTTCTGAGGGCAGTGCTCAAGGCAGGCGCCGCAACCGATACACGCATCGGCATCGATGCAGAAGCCCTTGGCGGGCGCAGGTGCCATGCTCTCGTCCAAGGTATAGACCGCGCGCTCGATGGGATGAACTCCCAGGTTAAAGTAGTCGAGCACTATGTTCTCAACCTTAAAGATGATGTTGATCTCGCGCGTATCACCGGGATAAACGTTAGCAAGATACGGCTGCTCGGCGTAAATCACGTCGCGCCAGTGAACTTGCTCTGAATCCGGAGCGGGGGCGGCAACGCCGGACATGCGAATCATCTCGTTAAACCGCGTGTGGACGAGCGTTTGGACACGCCCGTCGGCCATAAGCTGACGAGCCATCTCCTTGCCACGTGCCGTGAGAAAGTAGACAGCACGGGGCTCGTAATGGACAGCGCTCACGCAGCGAATTTGCGGTGCGCCACTTTCGTCCACGGTTGCCAGGGAGAGCGTCCCGGCAAGCTGCATCTTTTTGAGGCAAGTCTGAGCATCCATTACGAGTCCCTTCCTAGCGATTGCTTACTGAGCGTCGGCAGCGCCGCAAGCGGTGCCGCAGGCAGGAGCAGCAGCCGGATCAGCGGAGCCGCAGGCAGGGGCAGCAGCCGGGTCAGCAGAGCCGCAGGCAGGAGCGGCCACCGGATCGGCAGAACCGCAAGCGGGAGCGGCCTTGGGGTCGGCGGAGCCGCAAGCGGGCGCAGGATCGGCAGTACCGCAGGAGGCAAAAGCGGCGACGTTCTCGAGATTCTCGGACATGGCATTTCCTTTCGGTCGAGGATGGCCGGGCGAAGCCATCCAGTTTTTGACGCTCTTTGCGTCTATATGCATCATGCAAAAAGCGCGCAACGACAAAAAGAAGGCACCAATCTATTAGCCAGTTATCAAAAGGTAAGTAGTAGCCACAAGCGATAGCGGCTGCGAAAATGTAAGCTGTCCACACGATTGAGGAGTCCCCATGCTTACCAAAGAAGAACTGCCTCCCTGCCCTGTTGCCACGTGTTTTCAACTCTTTGGCAACAAGTGGAAGATCTATATCATCCAGCAGCTCATTAACCGTCCCATGGGCTTTAACGCGCTGCATCGCGCTATCCCGGGCATTAGCCAAAAGGTACTCTCGTCCAACCTCAAGGAAATGGATGCCGCGGGCCTCATTACGCGCACCGTCATCCCCGAGACGCCCATCCGCACCGAATATGCGCTTAGCGAGCTGGGCCACAGCCTCATGCCCATCATCGATTCCCTAGTGGAATGGGGCACCGACTATCAGCAACTTGTACAAAAATCCTAACAACTGCGGGTTTCTGCAAATTAAGCGCCGTGGGGCATACCGCTCCACGGCGCTTACCTTTTTGTGCCTTCTTTTACAGATGCGCGCCAGGCGACACACTACTGTCGAATGAAACCGGCTCAATCGAACAGGAGGAAGGCCATGAATCAGGTAGAGCGCCGCGTTTGGCTTATCAAGGCATTGCTCGATGAGCGACCAGACGGGCGCAGCATTGCTGTACCTGCCGGAGCCAGTGAACAGCGCGATTTGCTCAGGGCCCTTATGAACGTGCGGCCGCCCGAGGCGCTCGCGACAGAGCTGCTCGACGTCCAAGACGCCTACCTGCAGCAACGACTTGTCGAGCGCGGCGGAGCAACCGATGCTGGCACGCTCCCCTACCGCGATCGCATTGCCGTCTGGCGCGGGGACATCACACTGCTTAAGGCCGATGCCATCGTCAATGCCGCCAACAGTCAGATGCTCGGCTGTTTTGTGCCGGGGCATCGCTGCATCGACAACGCCATCCACACCTACGCCGGCATGCAGTTACGTCTGGCGTGTGCCAATCTCATGGACGAGCGGGGGCACGAGGAACCAACAGCACGCGTCAAGGTTACGCCGGCGTTCAATCTACCCAGCAGCTACGTTTTCCACACCGTCGGCCCCATCGTGCCCAGCCATAAGCCCGGCGCGCGCGAGGAATTGCTGCTACGCCGCTGCTACACCAGCTGCCTGGAAGAAGCGACACGCCGAGGACTCGGCACGCTTGCATTCTGCTGCATCTCGACGGGCGTGTTTGGTTATCCGCAAGATGCCGCCGCGCGCGTGGCCATCGATACCGTTCGTCATCATCTAGACCATAACGACCCCAACCTTAAGGTGATCTTCAATGTATTTCTCACGTCTGACGAGGCAATCTACCGTGGGCTTCTCCAAACAGATCGATAGATTGCAACAAGCGCTCGATGCGTCCGATGCCGTGGTGATCGGTGCCGGCGCGGGACTATCCTCCGCAGCCGGATACACTTATTCGGGTGAGCGTTTCGAAAAGCTCTTTGACGACTTCGCCGCACGCTACGGCTTTACCGATATGTACTCCGGCGGTTTCTATCCCTATGACTCGCTCGAGGAATATTGGGCGTTTTGGAGCCGCTATATCAAGTGCAACCGATACGACCCCATACCCAGGCCGGTCTACGATCAGCTCTTGGATCTGGTGCGCGACCGCGACTACTTTGTGCTGACCACGAACGTAGACCATTGCTTTCAGCGCGCCGGCTTTGATAAGCAGCGGCTCTTCTACACGCAGGGAGACTACGGCCTGTTCCAGTGCAGCAAGCCCTGCTGCCAGGAGACATGGGACAACGAAGAGCTCGTACGCCATATGGTCGCCGACCAACAGGACCTGCATATCCCGTCTTCGCTTGTGCCCCATTGCCCTCACTGTGGCGCCCCGCTTACGATGAACCTGCGCGCCGACGATACGTTTGTCCAGGACAAGGGCTGGTACGCTGCCGCCGATCGCTACCAGGATTTCCTGCGCCGCCACAACAACATGCGCGTTCTGTTCTTGGAGCTCGGAGTAGGCGGCAACACGCCCGTCATCATCAAGTATCCGTTTTGGCAGATGACGGCCAAAAACGAGCGCGCCACGTACGCGTGCGTTAACCTTGGCGAGGCAGTCGCTCCGGCAGAAATCGTCGATCGCAGTATTCTGATCGACGCCGGTGCCGAACGCGTAATCGAAGCACTTGCCGTTCAAGCCGTCAGATAGCGGAGACAATACCGCCCTCAAACATGTACGTCAGCATCCAAAAACGACATTTTTCGACATCTTTGGATACTGACGTACAACTTTTGGGTAGTCATCGGGGACGTTCTTGAATGACTAGTCGTTAAAGAACGTCCCCGATGACTAGCTAGCCGTGGAAGCAGGCTGTGGGCGCGAGCGGTTGTTCGCGGAAGACGCGGTCGACGGCGGCGCGGTATTCGTCGACCTTCTTGGTCTTGCGCACGAGCTTGTGGACGGTGGCAGGGTCGGCGAAGGCGCACTTGGCGTAGAACCACCACTCCTTCATGCGAAAGACCGCATTGCCGCCAATCTCTTCTGCATATGCCGCGAACAGCATGTCGTGGAAGCGCTGCAGCTCGGCGGCCGTGGCAGCAGGGCCGCCCTTGACCATGCGGGCCAGTGCAGGATTCGCAAGCAAGCCGCGCCCCAGCATCACGTGGCGCGTGCCGGGATAGGCCTCCACCAGCGCATCCATGTCCTCAAGGTCAAAAATGTCGCCGTTATAGGCTACCGGGAACGGCGCTCGCTCCAACGTCTCGCCGTAGAACTCCTGACGCGGCGAACCCGTGTAACGATCCTTTTGCACACGCGGATGCACGATGAGCTCTGCCAACGGCATGCGACAGTACAGATCGAGCACACGCTCGTACTCCCCGTCGTCCTCGAGCCCCAGCCTGGTCTTGACCGACGCCGGCAACGGAGAGCGCTCGCACACGTCGCTCAAAAACACCTCGAGCTCATCCAAGTTACGCAAGAAGCCCGAGCCCTTGCCCTTGGCAACGACCGTTCCCGAGGGGCAGCCCAAGTTGAGGTTGACCTCACGGTAGCCCATGTCGGCAAGCACCTGCGCCGCCCACACAAACTCGTCCGCATTCTTGGACATAAGCTGAGGCACCACGTTGAGCCCCTGATTGTTGGCCGGATCGACCTCCTTAAACGCCTTGCCGCCAAAGCGGTTGCCCACCCGCGGCGGCGGTAAAAACGGCGTGTAGTAGCAGTCGAGTACGCCGAAGCACTCCGCATGCACACGACGGAACACATGCCCGGTAATCCCCTCCATGGGGGCTAGCGATAGAATCATCAACATCAACTTTCAAATCAATGTGACAAAGGGACTGTCCCTTTGTCACATGCATTATGCCTTGCGCTTTAAGCGATTCAGAAACTCTTCGCAGGCGCGCGAGCGCAGGCGGTACTTTTTCCAGACCAGATACGACGCGATCTCGATCGGCGGGTCAAGCGGCACAAACCGCATCTGAGAGCTCGCATCGACCTGCAACAGATGATCGATGCCCATGGCACATGCCGTGCCCGAGCGGATGAGATGCGAGGCGTTGCCAATCAGGTCGAAATGCCCCACCACGTCGAGGGCTTCGAGGTCGAGCGTCCCGTCCGACCACGCCACTAGATCGATCGCCTTATTCGATGTGCGCGAGCTCAGCAGCAACGGCATCACAGCCAAATCTGCAGGAGTCAGCACATCGAGCGACCCCCACGGCCCATCGCTCGCCACGGCAACGCCCACGCGGTCAACCTGCGGCATGCGAATCCACTCGTATTTGTCAAGGTTGACCGGCTCCAGCAGCAGGGCAAAGTCCAGCAGGCCTCGCTCCAAGCGCTCCTCGGCAGCGTCGGCATTACCCGTATAGAGTTCAATCGTCACAGTTGGATAATCGCGGTGCAGCGCAGCAAACGTATCCAGCACATAGCGCATGGCCTGCGTTTCTCCCGCGCCGATGCGTATGTTGCCGGCAATGCCAAGCTCCTGGTCACTCATCTCAGATTCGGTCTGCTCCACCAGCGCCAGAATTTCCTCGGCGCGCTGACGCAGGCGCATGCCGCCCCCCGTGAGCACGCATGATCGATTGGTCCGCTCAAACAACTCGACGCCCAGCTCGCGCTCCAAGTCGGCAATCTGGCGCGACAACGTGGGCTGCGTCACGTGCAGCACATTGGCCGCCTCGGTCATGTTCTCCTCGCGCGCCACCGCCAAAAAATAGCGTAGAGTTCGCAGCTCCATTACAGCCTCCAGATTCGCTTGTATCATCTCACAGTCTATCATTCGAATTTCGTATATCCAGCTAGTCTTTATAGGCAATATACATTCCCAGCGCACCGCCATACGCTATAACCATCCCCTAGAGAAGATGGAGAGCGTTATGCAATACACCACCCTCGGACATTCCAATATCAAGATCTCCAAGCTCTGCCTGGGCGGTATGAGCTTTGGCGAGGCCAGCCCCGACTTCCACCAGTGGACTATCGGCCCCGACGAGACTCGCGCCGTCATCAAGCGCGCGATTGACGCCGGCGTCAACTTTATCGACACCGCCAACTGCTACAGCTTTGGCACGAGCGAGGAGTACATTGGCGCCGCACTACGCGACCTGGGCATCGCTCGCGAAGATGTCGTCCTTGCCAGCAAGGTCCACTTTAATGAAGGTGGCCTTTCCGCCGCAGCTATCAAGCGCGAGATCGAAGGTTCGCTCAAGCGTCTGGGCACCGACTACCTGGATCTCTACATCATTCACCGCTTCGATTACGACGTGCCCATGGAGGAGACCATGGAGGCGCTCGACAGCTTGGTTCGCGAGGGCAAGGTCCGCGCGCTCGGCGCCAGCGCCATGTACGCCTACCAGCTGCATAACCTGCAGGTTATTGCCGAGCAAAACGGCTGGACCAAGTTCACGAGCATGCAGTGCCATTACAACCTGCTCTACCGCGAGGACGAGCGCGAGATGATCCCCGTGTGCCGCCAGTACGACATGGCCATCACGCCGTACAGCCCCATGGCGTCCGGCCACCTGTGCCGCCCCACGTGGGAGAGCACCAGCACCCGTGGCACCACCGACAAGACCATGGTCAACAAGTACGACCACGATCGCGCAATCGATATGCCCATCGTTGAGCGCGTGGCCAAGGTCGCAGCCGACCACGGCGTGCCGATGTCGCAGGTCGCACTCGCATGGCACTGGGCGCGCGGCGTCGAGGCCCCCATCGTGGGCTGCTCCAAGCCAGAGCGCATCGATGACGCCGTGGCAGCACTCGACCTGACCCTCTCCCCCGCCGAGGTCGACTTCCTCGAGGAGCTCTACCAGCCGCATGCGCTCGTGGGACCCAAGGGCCGCCCGGGCGAGAAGGCGCTCGCCGGCACCACCAAGGTCAAAACGACCCGCTAGGCCACGCCATGGACGAAAAGACCATCGCAAACCTACGTGACGCTGGCTGCTGCGATGCACTTATCGGCGAGCTCTCGAAGCTGCCAAGTACGTGTGCCCGTATCTGCCGCCTTAAGACCTATCGCCGCGACCTGCTCGACCGCGTTCACGCCGAGCAGCGCAAGCTCGAAATCCTCGATTACCTCATCCACATACTGCAAGAAGAATGCAAAGCAAAGGAGTAAATCATGACCGTAAAACAGACTGCAGGCCACGATGCGCTCGGCGAGTTCGCTCCCGAGTTCGCACACCTAAACGACGACGTTCTCTTTGGCGAGGTATGGAGCCGCGAGGCACAGATGCCGCTCAAGTTGCGCAGCATCGTGAGCGTGAGTGCGCTGATCGGCAAGGGCATTACGGACAGCTCGCTTAAGTACCACCTTGCAAGCGCCCGCGCCAACGGCGTGACGCGCGAGGAAATGGCTGAGCTTCTGACACACGTCGCCTTCTATGCCGGCTGGCCCAACGCCTGGGCGGCCTTCAACATGGCCAAGGAGGTCTATGCCGACGATACCGCACGCACCGACGGTCACGGCGGGTTCTTTGGCCTTGACATGCCCAATACCGCCTTTGCCCAGTACTTTATCGGTCAAAGCTATCTTAAGGCGCTCACCGATCCCGATGATTACCTGCCCATCCACAACGTCACGTTTGAGCCGGGCTGTCGCAACAACTGGCACATCCACCACGCGAGCAAGGGCGGCGGCCAGGTGCTGATCTGCGTTGAGGGCGAGGGCTGGTATCAGGAAGAGGGCAAGCCTGCACAGTGCCTGCATCCCGGCGACATCGTCGAGATCCCGGCAAACGTTAAGCACTGGCACGGCGCCGCGGCCGACTGCTGGTTCAGCCACCTGGCCTTTGAGTTCCCGGGCGAAGAAACCAGCAATGAATGGCTCGAGTCCGTGGACGATGAGGCTTTCAACGCATTAGACAATCACTAGAAAGGAACAACCATGGACTACATCACCCTCAACAACGACGTCACGATGCCGCAGGTAGGCCTGGGCACGTTTATGCTTTCGCCCGACGACGCGCAACCATCCGTCACCTACGCCCTGGACAACGGCTACGAGCTCATCGACACTGCCAACGCCTACGTCAACGAGCGCGCTGTGGGCCGCGGCATGCGCGACTCCAGCCGCTCCCGCGATCAGATCTTCCTCGAGACCAAGCTCTGGCCGTGCTTCTATGAGTCCGACACCGCCGTGGACGAAACCCTTGAGCGCCTGGGCTGCGATTACATCGACCTCATGATCCTGCACCAGCCCGCCGGTGATTATATTGCCGGCTACGCTAAGCTCGAGGCCGCCTATAAGGCAGGTAAGCTGCGCTCCATCGGCATCTCCAACTTCAATCAGTCCGAGATCGAGAATCTGCTCGCCCACTGCGAGGTTATGCCCGCGCTTATCCAGGTGGAATGCCATCCCTACTTCCCGCAGACCGAGCTCAAGGCGCTGCTGGACAAGCACGGCATCGTACTTCAGGCATGGTATCCGTTGGGCGGCCGCGATAACAAGGTCATCCTCGAGGAGCCCGTCGTTCGCGAGCTTGCCGCCAAATACGGCAAAACCCCGGCTCAGGTCATCATGCGTTGGCATGTCCAGCAGGGCAATGTCGTGATCCCCGGTTCTAAGACGCCGTCGCACATCAACGACAACATCGACATCTTCGACTTCGAGCTCACCGACGAGGACATGGCGCAGATGGCCGCCCTCGATCACGGCAAGCCCTTCTACGAGCGCACGGCCGAGAAGCTCGCGTTCTACAAAACCTGGCACCCCGACGTCGAGGGCCAAAAATAAACCAAGGAGTCCTATTTGAGCAATAGACATCCGGCCAAACAACACGCCGAACTTGACATCCTTCACGGCTCGCTTTGGCGCAACATCCCGCTGTTCGCACTCCCCGTTGCCGCAACGAGCATCCTCGAACAGCTTTCGAATCTTGTAGACACCCTGGTGATCGGGCATTTCTCTGCGGAGGGCGGTGCCTTTGGCATGGCCGCCGTCGGCTCGATTACCCCCATCGCGAGCCTGCTCGTCATGTTGTTTGTCGGGCTTTCACTGGGCGCAAATGTCGCGATCGCACACGCCGTCGGTGCAGGCGACCACGACCGCGCCCAACGCCACGCGCACACCGCGATCGTCCTATCGCTCGTCGGTGTCGTCGCCGCCATCGCGATGGAGCTTGTTTCGCAACCCCTCTTGCAATGCCTGAGCGTGCCGTCCGAGGTTTTCCCCGATGCCCTCATGTACCTGCGCATCTACCTTATCGGCGTCCCGGCAATCTTGCTGTATAACCTCGAGGCCGCAATCTTTAGAAGCGTAGGCATCACACGCATGCCGATGACGGCACTGGCGATCTCAGGCGTGCTCAACATCATCCTCGACACCCTCTTTGTCGCCGTTTTTGGATGGGGAGCGGCCGGCGTAGCGGCGGCAACCGTGCTTTGCTACACCGCGAGCTCGGCATTCCTCTTTGTTCGCCTCCTGCATGCCGAAAGTCCCATCCGCATCGAACGCTCGCGCTTACACGCCGACCGCAATTCGGTCGCAACCATCCTGCGCATCGGCGTTCCCGCAGGCATCCAGGGCAGCTTCTTTTCGCTGGCGAACATCCTCATCCAGACCTGCATCAACAGCCTGGGGACGCAAGTGGTCGCGGCTTCGTCCGCAGCGCTGTCACTCGAGTTTGTCTGCTACAGCCTGCTCAATTCGTTTAGCCAGGCATGCACCACGTTTGTGGGGCAAAACAGCGGGGCGGGCAATCTGGAGCGTTGCAAAAAGGTGCTCAAGGTCGCCCTTATCGAAGACGCGATTATCACTGCCGTCATGATCGTGCTGGTCATATGGCAGGGACGCACGATTTTGACGCTCTTCAGCTCGGATGCCGAGGTTCTCGATATCGCCTATGTGCGCGTATGCACACTCTTCCCCGCCTACGTGTTTAGCATGATGTACGAGAACATGTCCGGCTACCTGCGAGGATTTGGCATCTCGGCACTGCCCTCGGCACTCACGGCAATCGGCGTGTGCGGCACGCGTTTCTTTTGGGCTCTGGTCGTCTTTCCGGCACACCCCACGTTTGCCACCGTCATGCTCGCCTACCCGATCAGCTTTGGCACCACGGCCCTGCTCATCGCCGGCGCGCTCGCCTACTGCAAGCCCGCGCAACAAGCCATACGCCTCAACACGGCCACGTCGTAACATTCTCAAAGCTGCGTCATAGCGCCCAAAAGCAAAGGGGACCGTCGCACGACGGTCCCCTTTCTTGTTATTCGTTCCTTGGCAGCGGTTTCATGCTCCAAAAGACGACGTTCATGATGATGACGATCACCAGGACGGCGGCGTTAGCCACCCAAAAGCCCATATTGAGGCCAAGCCACTCCGTAGTCCCAAACAAATCAATCCAAATCTGCGTCCAGTTCATGCGAACGCTCCTCTCTGCATCGAAGTCCGCTATAGCAGCTCGCCATAACGCTTGACGTAGGCCTTCTTAAGGCTCGTCGCCAACGCCATGTACAGCAAGATGCACGGAACCAGGAACAAGAAGTACTCGACAGGCAGCGCACCCAGGCCCAGCGTGGGGCCGAGCGGGCTAAATGGGATGAGCGTGAGCAATGCGATGCCGGTCATCGTAAGCAGCATCACCGACGCCGAGGCACGGCTCTGGATAAATGGCAGCTTGGGCGTACGGATCATATGGATCACCAGCGTCTGGCTCCACATGGACTCGACGAACCAACCAGCCTGGAACAGCGCGATGTAGGCCAGCTGCATCTGCTCCAGCGCGGCGCCCGAGTAGACGCTTGCTAGCTCGTTGAACAGCACGCCGTGGCTCACGAACAGCGGGCAGAAGACAAAGTACATAAAGATGTAGGTCAAAAAGTCAAAGATGGAGCTGGTGGGGCCAATCCAGATCATGAACCTGCCGACACTCGACGCGTCCCAGGTGCGCGGCACGCGCAGGAACTCCTCGTCCACGTTGTCCCAGGGAATAGCCAGACAGCTGCAGTCGTAGATCAGGTTGAGCAAGATGAGCTGGATACTCATCATGGGCAAAAACGGCAGCATGGCGGACGCGGCAAGCACACTGAACATGTTGCCAAAGTTGGAGCTCGCGGTCATCTTGATGTATTTGATCATGTTGGCGTAGGTCTTACGCCCCTCGATGATGCCCTCCTCGAGCACCATCAGATCTTTCTCGAGCAAAATGATGTCGGCAGACTCCTTGGCGACGTCGACGGCCGTGTCGACCGAGATGCCAATGTCCGACGACTTCATGGCAGAGGCGTCATTGATGCCGTCGCCCATGTAGCCCACCACATGCCCGTTTGCGCGCAGGACGGAAACGACGCGCGCCTTTTGGTCGGGCGTGAGCTTGGCAAAGACCTGCACGTCCTCGGCCCGGCGCGCAAGCTCGGCGTCATCCATGGCGCCGATGTCGCTGCCAAGCAGCATGTTGTTGACCTCGAGTCCCACCTGCTTGCAGATGGTGCGCGTAACCTTCTCGTTGTCGCCGGTCAAAATCTTGGTGGCGACGCCGTGATTGCGCAGCGCCTCGATCGCATCGGCCGTGGACTCTTTGGGCGGATCCAAAAACGCCAGGTAGCCGATCAGCACCATATCGTGCTCGTCGGCGGCGCTAAAGGCACCGACTGGCGACGGGTTGGACTTTTGAGCAATCGCCAGCACGCGGAAGCCGTCGTCATTAAGGTCGGCGACCGTCGTCAGGATGCGCTCGCGCACCTCGTCGTCCAGCACGTGAACGCCGCCGTCAATCTCGGCATGCGAGCACACCGACAGCATCTCCTCGACGGCGCCCTTGGTGACCATTTGCGTCTTTCCACTGCGATTGCGCACCACAGTCGTAAGGCGGCGGCGCGCAAAGTCAAACGGCACCTCGTCGACCTTTACGTAGGCCTCGGAAAGATCGGTGAGACTCGGGTCGCTTTGCTCCTCTTCCTCCGTGCACTTGATGATCGCCAGGTCCATCAGGTTCTTGTAGCCCGTCTGGAAATAGCTGTTGAGGTAGGCGTGGCGCAAAACGCGCGAGTCCTCTTGGCCATCGATGTTCCAGTGGTACTCCAGCACCACCTGGTCCTGCGTAAGCGTGCCGGTCTTGTCGGTGCACAGCACATCCATCGCGCCAAAGTTCTGAATCGAGTTGAGGTTCTTAACGATGGTCTGCTTTTTACTCATGGCGAGCGCGCCCTTGGCAAGGCACGTGGTAACGATCATGGGCAGCATCTCGGGCGTCAGGCCAACGGCAATGCTGATGGCGAAGAGGCCAGCGTCGAGCCAATTGCCCTTCGTGGCGCCGTTGATCAAAAAGACAAACGGAACCATCACCATCATAAAGCGGATGAGCACCCACGAAACACTGTTGACGCCCTTGGAAAAGCTCGTCTCCACCGCGTCGTCGGACAGGCTCGACGCCATGGAGCCAAACAGGGTCTGCTCGCCCACACTAAAGACAAGCGTCATCGCGCTGCCCGAGATCACGCTGCTACCCATAAGGGCAATGTTCTCGAACGACGTGGCCGAATCGGACTCGATGCAGGTCGTCGGGACCTTCTCGACCGGCTCGCTCTCGCCCGTCAGGCTCGCCTGGCTCACAAAGAGGTCCTTGGCCTCGATGATCCTTACGTCGGCGGGAATCATGTCGCCGGCGGACAGGTGCACGATATCGCCGACCGCCACGTCATCGATGGGGATCTCGATCCTGGGGGCGTCCTTACGGGTGACCGTCACGGTGGTCGTAATCATGTCGAGCAGCTTTTCGGCCGCGCTGCCGCTGCGCGCCTCCTGGATATAGCGCAGCGTGCCCGAAAGCACCACCATCGTGGTGATGATGATCACGGTCAACGGGTCAAAGTCCTCCGGCGTGCTGCCCATCATCGACAGCGACGGAAACACCATGTCGGTCGCCGCCGAAATGATGGCCAGGAAAAATAGAATGGCCGTAAAGGGGTTGATGAACGCATCCGCAAGCTTGCGCGCCAGCGACTTTTTCTTGCCGCGCGTGACCACGTTGTGTCCGTTATCGGCCTCGCTGTGCGCTACCTCGTCGCGGGTCAGGCCGCCCAGGTTCGAGCCCACCCAGGACATGGCGTCCATCAGCGGGATGGTCGCCGCATGCACGATGCGGCCCTCCGCACGATGCCTGATCAGTTCGTTTTGCGCCTGGACCGCTGATGGCGTATGGCGCATATTCAGCTTCTTCACTTGCCTTGCTCCGTTCTCTCGATCGGATGCAGGACTGCTTAGCCGCGGCGATCCCCACCAAGGTGGGCCCGTATCGGCCGACATTGCCCTGCCCTACTGGTACTGTCACTGCCGCTCACGGTCCTCACCTCTCTTTCGTGTCTGCGACTGTCTTTAGAATAGAAAAGCCGCAAGACCGAGCACATGGCTGGTTTCTTGCGGCTTTCTTGCGATTTGGCAAGGATTGTTAGGGTTGCTTTTGGGATCGACAGAAACGGATGGCCCAACGCGCTACTCGGCCATCTTGTAGCCCACGCCCCAAACTGTCAGCAGGTAACGGGGGTTATCGGGCTCGGGCTCAATCTTTTTTCGGATCTTGCGGACGAAGGCCATGATGTTGCTGTCGTCGAGCAGATACTCGTCTTTCCACACGGCGCGATAGATTTCTTCTTTACTAAAGACCGTGCCCCGGTTGCTCGCCAAAAAGGCCAGGATATCGAACTCCTTGGGCGTAAGCGACACGAGTCTGCCCGACACTTTAACGGTGCGCGAAGCAAGATCGATGGAGAGTTCACCGATAGTGATGGACTCCACAGCGGCGTTTGTTTGCGAGCCGGCGACCGCCAGTTCAATGGCAGTCAGCCTGCCCGATGCGATATCGGCAAACACGGGCGCAAGTTCGAGGGCGGCGGCGCTACCGGACGAGAACAGCGCACTGCTGAGCTCGGCGGCCTCGGCCGGCGTAATCGCTATGTTGGTTCTGTTGGTACGCATAGAACCGCCCTAGAACAGACTGCTCGAGCGGGACAGGTAGACCCGCTTGATCGTCGAAACAACAACAAGATACAACACGCTCAGCAGCGCAACGATGCCCAGGTACCATACAGGCAGCGTGGCAAGGCCAAGCAGTTGCGCCGCCGGACTCAGCGCCAGAAGCGCCGAGGCGACAAGCATCGCGGCAACCATCATCACGAGTGGTCGGCACGGGCGATCCCCGTCGCGGACACTCCGCGCTCGCAGGATTAGGAGCACGAGCGATTCGGTCCAGGCGCATTCCAAGAGCCACCCGGCCTGGAAGGTCGCGATAAAAGCCGCCTGACCCGTAGCGTCCAACGCCGCAAAAGGCCCGCCGCACACGGCGGGGCAAACGCCCAGGAACAAAATAGCAAACGTGATGATGTCGAACGCCGAGCTCACAAAGCCAAAGTGAAGCATAAAGCTGCCGAGGCCCTTGCCCGACCACGCCTTAGGGCGAGCGATTTCCGCGTCATCGACGTTGTCCCACGAAAGCGCCAGACACGTGGCGTCATAGCACAGGTTAAGCAGGAGCAACTGGGCTGCAGTTGCCGGCAAAAACGGCAGGAAAATGCTCGAGGCGGCAACCGAGCAGATATTGCCAAAGTTGGAACTCGCCGCGATGCGGATGTATTTGGAGGCATTGGCGAATGAGGTCCTACCCTCACTGACGCCCTCGGCGACCACGCCCAGGTCGCGCTCGAGCAATACCAGGTCGGCAACCTTTTTGGATTCCGCTGCCGCCGAATCCACAACGATGCCGACGTCTGCTGACGTGAGCGCCGGCACGTCGTTCACGCCATCCCCGATATAGCCGACCGTGTGCCCGGAAAGGCGAATCAAGCTGACGATATGGGCCTTTTGCGCGGGCGTGAGCTCGGCAAACACGCGCGTACTCCCCACCCGGACAAGCGCCTCGGCCTCCTCCATGGCATCGAGCATGCTGCCAGTGATAATGTTGTCGGCAGGAATGCCCAGGCGCGAGCAGGTCGACCGGGCAACCGAAGCCGAGTCGCCGGTGAGCACGCGGACCTCGACGGAAAGGTCGGACAATGCGCGCACGGCAGCGCGGGCGCTTGCCTTGGGCCGATCGAAGAAACCAAGGAAACCGCAGAGCACCAGGTCGCCCCAGCCTAAAGACGTTGTGCTATAGGCAACGGCGAGCACCTTGATGCCATCGGCGCGCATGTCCTCGGCGACCTCGTAGGCACTCTGTCGGCCTTCGGCATCCATGGGAACGAGCTCGCCTTTAAAGTTTGCCCAAGTGCAACGTGCACACACACTTTCGACCTCGCCCTTTACGATGGTCAGGTGATTTCCGGGGCGAGCCTGCAGCCCCAAGCAACCAAGCGCACCGGGCGTGGCATCGAGCTTGACACCCGAAGCCTTGTTAACGTGATCAAAGGGGTCGGAAGCGTGCAGGGCAAATGCGTTGGCGAGGTTTTTGACAGCGAGGTGCAATTCAGGCGCAGCGCATGCATCGGCAATGGCCCGGTTAAGTTGGTTGGTAGCGGCACCCTGGCTCGTGCTCTCCAGATACGCCAGGCCGAGCGTCTGCTTGCTTTCGTTGCCCAGGATATCGGTGTAGTACTCGAGCATCGCGGCATCCTCGGTAAGCGTGCCCGTCTTGTCCACGCACACCACGTCCATGGAGCCCAGCGATTCCATGGCGTCGACGTTTTTAACGATGACCTGCTTGTTCTTGAGACGGTGAGCGCTACCCGAAAGGCAGACGCTCGTGACGACCGGCAGCATCTCGGGAACCAAGCCCACAGCCGTACCCAGGGCAAAGAGCAGAGCCTGCGCCCAGTCGCCCAGCACAAAGCCGCGGATCATAATGACAAACGGCAGCACGATAAGCATGCACCTTACCAGAGCTGCGCAGATACTCCTGGCGCCGGCGCCAAACTGCGAACCCGACCGAGCGCGCCGCGGCGATGTGGGCGGCTCCTCGGCAATGCGCATGAGAACGGTTGCCGACGCTGCTCCATCCACGATGGTCGTTCCCGCGCGAACAGCCTGCCCTTCCCGCTTGACGGTCTGGCCGCTCTCGCCCGTAAGCGACGATTCGGAGACAAGGATGTGGTCGCCCTTTGCCAGGACCACATCGACTGGGCAGAGCATTCCGGCATACAGGCGAATCGTATCGCCGGGTACGAGCTGGCCGGCATCGACCTGAACCCAGCACGCGTCGACGCGCTTCCAAACGGCTGCATGGTTCGCCTTAAACATGTGGCGGTCGAAGCTGCGTTTGGCCTCGTTTTCGTAGAACAAGCGCACCAGACCGCCGACCAGCCACATCAAAAACAGCACTGCCGGCGCAAAGACGCCTGTCTGACCTTGCGCTTGCGGCACAACATCGACCAAAAAAGCCAGGCCTGCCAACGCAATCAGCAGCGACGAGAACGGGTTAAAGAATGATTTTCTAATCATCGAAGCCTCTTTCTAGCATGGCTTCGATTGTATCCGAGGACATATGCCAGCGTCCCCGCCCCAACCCTTGCGACTTCCTTGCTTTTAGCCGTGACAAAAGGAGCAGTCCCTTTGCCACACTATTCGGAGCGCAGGGCCTCCACGGGGTCCTTCTTGGACGCGCTGCGGGCCGGCAGCAGGCCGGCAACGACCGTCAGCAGCACCGAAATCGCGATAAGCGCCAACGCACCCTGCACGGGCAGGCTCATTAGATTGGGAACCTGCTTGTTCGCAAGTGCCCAGGCATTCACTGGGAAGCTCACAAGCACCACCACGACGATGGCAAAGACGCCGGCGATAAGGCCTTCGATAAAGGTCTCGGCATTGAACACGTTGGCCACGTTGCGTTTTGACGCGCCAATTGCACGCAGGATGCCGATCTCCTTTTTACGCTCCAACACGCTGATGTAGGTGATGATGCCAATCATGATGGAGCTCACCACCAGGCTGATGCTTACAAACGCGATGAGCACCAAGCTGATGGTGTTCACGATATCGGTCACCGAGCCCATGATGATGCCCATGTAGTCGGTGTACGAGATGGCCTGCTCATCGTGCCCGGCGGCTTTGACCTGCTTGTTATACGCATCGATATGGTCGAGCACGCGCTCCTTGGCCTCAAAGTCGCGCGGGAAAATCTTGACTGAGATGGGGTCGGCCTCGTCCGCATAGCCCAACGTGGTCAGGTTGTTGTCGTAGGTGAGCTTCGACGCCTTCGCGTAGCTCATCATGAGCGAGCTGAGGTCCTCGGCGTCCATGTTGAAGTGGATGGCACGGGCAAAGGCGCTCGCATCCACGTGCATGGCGCTCGCCAGATTGGCAAAAGCCGATGACATTTGCGTCGCCATTTGCCCCATGAGCCCCGCCGCGCCTGCTTTGAGCTGGGACGACACAGTCGTCGCAATCTGCTCGCTGATCGCCTTCATCACCTGGTCCATTGCCTGCTGCAAATAGGGTGCGAGCTGCTTTTGCACGTAGTCGGTCATCGCCTGCTGCAGCCGCTCAGCCAGCGCATCTCCGCCCAGCGCCTTGAGCTGCGCCAGGCATTGCTGCGCCGTGGCATCGTTCTCAAGATACGCCGAGAACGCAGCAGCGAGCTTCGATGCGTCCTTAAGGTCCTCGGGCGTCAGTGCCTTAAGCTGATCGGACTGCATAAAGCCCTCAAACAGCTGGTTGGCAAGCGCGCCCACCTGCTGCATCTGCTCGGGCGTGAGCTCCAAGCCATCGAAAACGCCCGAGAAATCGGGGGTCGGTGCCTTGGCCATGATGTCGCTGAAGTCGATGTCCTTGCCGACGCCCGAAAGATCGATGTCCAGACCCGACAAATCGATGCCCGAAAGATCCATGCCACCGGCCACGCCCGAGAGCGCAGACGCATCGAACGAGAACGTGCTCTTGAGCGCTGCCTCGTCAACGCTGAACATGCTGCTCAGGTCCATGCCCTGTTTGGCCTCGCCCTGCAGCTCGTCAAACGTTTTGCCGGTAAAGACATCCGTCTCGGGGTGAGCAAGCTGCTCCTGCACGATCTGTGAATCGGCCGCACGGTCCATAAGCTGGCGAGTCAGTGCATGCGTGTAGGCAATACCCGGAGTCAACGCACTCGCATTGGCAGTCTCGTTGGGTTGCACCACGCCAACGATACGCACATCGATGCCGTCGGCAACCCTGGCCGCCATAAAGTCGGAGTCACCAGACATATCGGTCCACATACCGGTCTCTTCGTTTTTGCGATACACATCGGCCGGCGACAACACCTTAAACGTCGTAGACAGCGCATCCTCGTAGGTAAAGTCGGCACCGGTCTGCGGCGTTTTGACCTCGCCATCGGCCGTCATGGCGCTGTTGACCAGGTCGTTAAGCTCATTGATATCCAGCGCGCCGATGCTGTAGAGCGTGTAGTCGCCCACCGTGCCACGGCTCGAAAGCACCATCACGGCCTCGTTGGCAGACGTAGGCCAATGACCGGCGATGACATCGTACTGACTGTCGAGCAGGCTCTGGTCGTCGATCATCTCGTTAAAGACCGAGCTTCCCATGGAATCCATGCTCGCCATCGCCGCCGAACTCGCGCCGCCGCTCATAGCCTCGGTCATCGCATTGGGCACCAGGCGCACGGGCTTCTCGTCTCCCTTGCCCGCGCGGTAGACAATCGGCGTCACGCCATAGTTGTACTGGATGGCATTGACCTCTTTATCGATACCATCGCCGCCGTCATCGAGCCACGCCTTAAAGCTTGTCATATCGTTGGATTTAACGCTCGCGAACATGTCCTTTACAGCTGTGACCACGGGAATCTTATCGGACTTCTTGACCGAATCGTCCTCACTGTCGGAAGCGCCGCCCGCGTCCTCACTATCCTCCGCGGCCCCCTGCCCGCCCATCATGGACGACAGGTCGTAATCCTGCTTGGAGATGGTAAGCGGATAGCTCGACAGCGTATCCTCCTCGACCTTTTTGATGTAGTTGTTCACACCGTTTGAGAGCGCCAGAATCGCCGCGATGCCGATAATGCCGATCGAGCCAGCAAAGGCCGTCATGGCCGTGCGGCCTTTCTTGATCATGAGATTGCGTGCCGAAAGCCCCAAAGCCGTCACAAAGCTCATCGAGGTTTTGCGCGTGGGCTTGGCCACACGGCGCGTAGCCTCAGCGACATCGAAGGGATCGGAATCGTCGGTGATCTTGCCGTCCGCCAGGCTGACGATGCGCGTGGCGTAACGGTACGCCAGCTCAGGATTGTGCGTAACCATGATGACCAAGCGGTCGCGCGCGACATCCTTGAGCAAGTCCATGACCTGCACGGATGTCGTAGAGTCCAAGGCGCCGGTCGGCTCATCGGCCAGCACGATCTCGGGGTCGTTGATGAGGGCGCGAGCAATGGCCACGCGCTGCATCTGTCCGCCCGAAAGCTGGCTCGGGCGCTTGTTCACATGCTCGCCCAGACCGACTGCCTCAAGCGCCTCGCGCGCACGCTGTCGGCGCTCGGCATGCCCCACGCCCGTGAGCGTGAGCGCCAGCTCAACGTTTTCCAAGATAGTCTGATGCGGAATGAGGTTATAGCTCTGGAACACAAAGCCAATGCGGTTGTTGCGGTAGGCATCCCAATCGCGATCGCGGAAGTCCTTGGTCGAAATGCCATCGATGAGCAGGTCGCCGGAATCAAAATGGTCCAGCCCGCCGATAACGTTGAGCATCGTGGTTTTGCCCGAGCCCGAGGGGCCCAAAATGGCCACAAACTCGTTATCGCGAAACGCCAGGCTCACGTTATCGAGCGCCACCTGCGTAAACGACTGCGTGACATACCTTTTGCAAATATCTTTGAGCTCCAGCATGGACGGCAACCTCTCCCGCGCGAGCGCACTCGCCCGCTCTCCCCCGCCGTTCGTATTCGACGCGTTTGTCCTACTCTATTTCGTTTTTTAGTCCACGCCAGTGAGAAACGTCACAATCGTGCCAATTAACGTACGGAATATGACAAAGGAACCGTCCCTTTGTTTTGGTTTCCGAACACAAAGGGGCATCGACATAAGTCGATACCCCAAACAGAACGTATGGTATGTCCTAGCGACCATACCTAAAACGAATTGAGCCTATTCGTCCCAAGAAAGGTTCTTTCCGGTCTTTTTGGCAAGCAGCAAGAACAGACCGATGATGACGTTGCATGCGATGCAGAAGATGAAGACGCCCTGGAAAGAGCCGGCAAGCTCATAGACCTTCATCATAACGGGCATGCCGAAGGCGCCGACAATGTAGCCTACAGAGCAAATCAGCGCGAAGATGCGACCGAAATCGCGGGAGCCAAAGACGTCCATGACCAAAACGGTCAGGGCGGTGCCGGCGATGACGTACATGACGTCGTTCACGCCTGCTGCGAGGATGCTGAGCGTGGAGTTACCGCTACTCATCATAAGCATGACAAACGAGAGGATGGAAACGGCAAGCCAGCCCAGAATCGCCTTCGTGCTGCCGAACTTATCGCAGGTGGTGCCAACGATTGGGTTAAGGAACAGGTCGAAGAGCGATGCGGCAGAAACCATAAAGCCGCCCACCATGGGGTTAAAACCAACCTCGGAAGCATACGTCGGGAAGAGCTGGTTCATGCAGCAAGTGAGCTGAACGAGGCAGAGGAAGCCGATGCAGAAGAAGAAGGCAGGCGACTTAATGGCGCGCGCATAGCTAACGCCACGCGCGCTATCCTCGGTCGTCTCCTCGGTCTCGGCGACCGTCTCGCCCTCGACGTAGCCATAGGGCAGCATGCCCTTGTCCTGAGGCTTATAGCGGATAATCAGGACGGAAGCGGGGAGAATGAGCACGGCGGAGACGCCAGCGAGCACCAGATAACCAGTCCTCCAGCCAGCGGCCTCGATGACAGAGGTGATGACGGGGCTCATGATGAGCATGTAAATCGAGTTCACTGCCCAAGCGAGACCAATTGCCAGGCCACCAGATTTTTTGAACCACTGGTCAATAACGTCGGACATGGCGACGCCGGTGGTGAAGGCGAAGCAAATGCCAATCAGGGCGCCAGCGGCGATGAACATCCAAACTTCGGTGTAGAAAGCCATGCCTGCGCCGGCGGCGAGCAGAATAAGCTCGACGACGGGGAGCCAAACCTTGCCAACAACCTTGGGGATGAGTTTTCCGACAAACGGAAGCGCCGCCGCAAGACCGATGAGCGTCGCGGTGAAGTAATACGAGAAAATGGAGTAGTCAAACCCGAACTCCTCGCACACGGGCGCGACGAAAGAACCGGCGATTACGCTATAGGATCCGGTCGTACCAGCAGACATGAGGCCAAGCGCGATTACGAGAACCCATGCGTAGACCTTGCTGCTCTTTAGCTTTGCATTTTCCATTGATACAACTCCTAGAGACCCAGAAGGGCACACATAACGGCCTTGATGGTGTGCTGACGGTTCTCTGCCTCACGGAAGATGACCGAAGCGTTGGCCTCAAAGCACTCGTCGGCAATCTCGAAACCCTCGGTGATGATCTCGCGATGAAGGTCGTTCTTGCACTGGTCGAGGAGCATCTTGCCAACACGGTGATCTGCGTTGTGGACAGAAGGAAGCTCATGCATGCAGAAGATGTCGGGATTGTTGGTGCGCTTGCACAGCTCGCTGGTGACGCGATAGGGGTACAGAGACTCGGCATCGCCCAGCCAGGAGTTGTAGTCGTCGGGATCCAGAACCTCTTCGCCGCACTCGGGGTTGATGTAGCGCCACTCCTCGGTAACGATAACGTCAACGCCATCCAGGGCATCGAGGTCAGAGGTGATGGTAAAGGTCCTATTGGGAGCGTACTTGGCGTAGCAGGCCTCCACCTCTTCGATCATTTCCTTGCACATCTGATGACGGAGGTCGTCGGGGCCGATGGCGAGGAAGTCCATGTCGAGCATAGCGCACAGACGGCCATACCACACCGGGGCGCCGGCGCAGTTGCCAACGAAAGCCATCTTCTTGCCGCGGCTCGTACGCAGACCGCCCCATTGCTCTTCCATCGTAAGAGCGTCAGCGAGCATCTGAGTCGGGTGATCGCCGAGAGTAAGGGCATTGATGACCGGGATGTCAACCAGGTCGGCGACGTCATAGAGGAACTGCTCGTCCTTCTGTGCGCGGTAGACGATGAGATCATACATGCCGTTAAAGACGCGCATGGCATCCTTGACGGTCTCGCAGTCACCCATGTGGGAGTTGGTCAGATAAGTGAAGCCCATGCCCAAATCGTTGCAGGAGGTCTCGAATGCGCAACGAGTACGGGTCGAGCCCCACTCAAAGTTGGCGAGGACGTTTTTGCCGGGGAAGTAGCGCTGGTCGACACCAGACTTCTTCTGAGCCTTAAGGTTCCAGGCAAGATCGATGAGATAGCGGAAATCCTCGGAGGAGAGATCATGGATGTTGATGTAGTCGCGACCGCGGAGGCTGTTGTTCATGCCTATTTCCTTTCGAATTATTATCAAAAAATTATTGCTGAATGTGTCCCCGGGGGAAACACGGATATCCCTCGGGGAGCGGTACATGCGGCGCCTAAGCCAAAGAGCGCAGGCCTAAGGCTCACTAACGACTGGCCGCCACGTCCTTAGTCCAGCAGTGCACGCCGCCGCCGGACAGGTTAAGCGCGAGGGAATCAATCATGATGACCTTGCGATCGGGGAAGCAGCCCTCAAGAACCGCCTTGGCCTGCTCGTCCTTCTCTTTCACGACCTCGCTCATGCCCTCGTGGTAATAACGCTGGCCAAGAACGACGCCGTTGCAGATCAGGAAGTTGCAGTAGCTCGCTGCGGCGTAGAAGTGGACGGGGCCCTCGGGCCAGGGGGTGCCATCCATAAACTTGCCGCCCATTTCGTCGATGAAGCCCTTATAGAGCTCGTAATCCTCATCGCCAGGGGCGATAACGACTTCAATCGGCTCGGCAGTGGGCATACGAACGATCTCGAAGGGCTTGCCCTCCCAGTCCGTTTCGTTGCTCAGGATCTCGTAGGCCGCCTCAATGCGGCGACGAGACTCTGCGCCAGCCTTGCTCGAGGCTGCCTCTTCATCGGACACCTCGGCAAGAAGAATCTTGTTCGGAGTGATAAAGCGACACATCTCATCAATGTGAGCTGCAAAGCTCATGCCAAAGACGGGAGTTCCGTCTTCCTTCTCGTCGAGGATGCCCAGTCGATAGTCGTCGTCCTCGAGCATAGGCTGCGGAAGCCAGATAACCTTGTTGAGGTTGTAGATGCGCTTATACTCGGCCTCTACTTCCTCTTTCGTGAACTCGGGATTACGCTTGCGGCATTCCGTGTCCTCGATGGCGATCAGAGTGCCGTGACCGTCAAACTCGCGGTCGCCGCCCTCCGAAACCATTTCGGAATTGACGATATCGAAGCAACCGAGCGCAACCGCCATGTGAACGGCTGCCTTACGTGCGGACTGACACTCCGGGGAGTTCTTGTCCCACACGCCGTAATAGGTCCAAGCGGGGTTGACCATATAAGAATGGCCTTTGTCGTCGACCATGATGCTGGGGCCGTTGTCGCGGACATAGAAGTTGGAGTCTTCGAACTGCGTGATCTCGATGCGATCGAGATCAACCCCCTCCTCCTTCAGGCGTGAGCAAGCCTCCTCATAGGAGCCGGGGGTGCCGCAATTGAGGTTGACCGTAACGTCGCCATACTCGAGCAGAGCCTTGATCACGTCAACGCAGGGCTGGCGGTTATCGTAGCCCTCTGCACGGATGTAATCGGGAAGCCATGTCACATAGACGTTGGAGCGCTTCTCGAACTCGCCCGGCATACGATAGTTCTCGTACATGGTTGGTCCTTCCGTCGGGTTTCCCGCGATGCTGTCCGGCCGCGACAATAGCGGGGTTTCACCTGCTATAGTACTACTATACCTACCGTTCGGTAGATAGTTTTGAATAATTGCCATTCGCCTACCGATACGTACCGTTCACCGTTTATAGTGAACTTGTTTGGACACAGATAGATATCGCATTGCCATCCTTAATCGCGCTGGCAATGACGAAACGACTTGCAATGGGGAAGTGCATCGTGAGCACAAAAGATAAGATTTTGGACGCCATGTATGATCTTGTGGCAGAGGTCGGTTATGACAAGGCGTCTATCGGAAAGATTTGCGATTGCGTTGGAATATCCAAGCCATCGGTGTACTACTACTTCCCTTCTAAGGAAGAGATTTTCACCACACTCCTAGACAGCATGTTTCCGTCTATCGATTATCAGCGCGACTATTCGCTCATTGTCGATCGAGATGGATTTAAAGCCGCGCTTATTGAGCTTGGGAATTCAGTTATAGGTGGCTATCGAAGCGATGAAAAGCGCCGCCGTGTGCTGGCTGAGGTTAGTATTCAGGCAAATCGTATTCCCGCAGTTCAAGAACGTCAGGCGACAGCAACCAATCGAACTATGGGCGCGCTAAAAGACATCCTTCTCCATGGCGTGGAGATTGGCGCGTTTTCCGATAGTACCGACGCGATGCTGTACGCGCAAATTCTTTATACCGTTCTTGAGGGAGCGAGCAATACGGTCGCTCAAGATGAGGACATTGACGAAAAGGCGGTTTGGGCGGGAATAGTCGAGCTTATGTTCAAATAGCTCGCTCAGGCCGAATCGTTCGCCGGCATCCATGAAGCCCGCGAACAACCTTCAAAACGAAAACAGGGGCCGGCTCCAGTCTATGCTTGGAGCCGGCCCCTGTTGCATGGCAACTGTGCCGATATGAGTCGACGCTTGTTACTTCTCAGCATCCTTATTGAGGGAACCGGAAATGATGGCGAACGCCGCAATCATAAGGTTGCAGACGATGCAGAAGATGAACACTCCCCGGAAAGACCCTGCCATGCCGTAAACCTTCATCATGACCGGCATTCCAAAAGCGCCAACGACATATCCTGCCGAGCAAACAACCGAGTAGATCCTTCCGAAGTCTTTCGATCCAAAGAGCGAGAGGAGCAGCATGGGCATCGCTGTTCCAACGATGGCGAACATGACATCATTTACGCCGGCGGCGAAAATGGAAACGGTCTCATTGCCCCCACCAACAATGAGAAGCAAGAACGAAAGGATGCTGACTGCTGTCCACGCGACCGTTGCTTTGATGGCGCCGAGCTTGTCGCATGTCTTACCTACAAAAGGATTGAGGAAGATATCGGAAAGCGAAGCCGCCGAAACCATCAGACTTCCTACGATGGGATTGAAGCCAACCTCACTTGCGTAGGTTGGGAACAGCTGGTTCATACAGCAGGTGAGCTGTGCCACGCAAAGCAGGAGGGCACATAGAATAAAAGATGGGGTTTTTACGGCATCACGGAGGGTCATGCCGGTGAGGGCGTCTTCCTGCTTATCAGCGCTGTGGCCTTCATGGGTTTCGGAGACGGTCTCTCCGTACGGAAGCATGTTGCGGTCGGAGGGCTTAAGACGAATGATAAATGCGCTGGCAGGCAGAATCATGACTGCAGAAACGACTGCAAGCACGATGTAGCCCATACGCCATCCTTGCTGCTCGATGACCAGCGTGATAACAGGACTCAATAGCAGCGTGCAGAGGGAATTGATGCCCCAGGCTAGGCCGATAGCAAGACCGGATGATTTGCTGAACCATTGGTCGATGACATCGGACATGCAGACGCCCGTTGTAAACGAAAAGCAGATGCCAATCACAGCGGCGGAGGCGATGAACATCCAGACTTCGGTGTAGAACGCCATTGCGGCGCCGGCGGCAATAAGGATGAGCTCAACGCAGATATGCCAGGGTTTACCGATTACTTTTGGAATGAAGCGACTTAAAAGCGGAAGCCCGAGCGCAAGGCCAAGAAGAATTGCAGTGAAATAGAAAGAGAAAGAAGTGTAGTCGAAGCCGAGGTCTTCACATACCGGAGCAACGAATGAGCCGGCAATGATGCTGTATGTGCCGGTTGTTCCGGCGGACATTAAACCGAGCGCGATAACGACTATCCAAGCAAATGCGCCGCTCTCGCGGGGGCGGTCCTTTTCGGTTGATGCGATCTGAGCCATAGCTACTCCGTTTCTATCGGCAGTGCAACCTATATGCCTACCGATAGGTATATAAACCAAAGGACGCCGCGTCAAGCATTGAGCGGGGGAAGGTCACTTAATTCGCCAAACGGTAGCCCGAGCATATGATTCGTGTTGGTGGGTATTGGTTGAATTGAACCAACATTTCCGACAACGGTTTCTAATTGCCGGGGCAATCCCCGGTTGCGGCACTGTGGAGAAGGCGCCCGATGCCGGCAGGCCCATCCACCCGCTCTCCCCCGCCGTTCGTATTCGACGCGTTTGTCCTACTCTATTCCCATTTTCTGCCGACACCAGTGAGGAATGTAACGAACCGCGCCAAAAAGCGAACGGGACGGCACGCCACACAGCGCACCGTCCCGCACACAACATCGACAATGTGACAAAGGGACAGTCCCTTTGTCACATTACGTGTACTCAGCCTTTACTGCCCGCTATTCGCAATCGCCTGGTCGATAAGCTTATCGAGCGCTGCGCGCTGCTCGGCGGAGCTGATGGCACCCACGATGGGCTCCCCTACGATGTTGCCGTTCTGGTCGATAACGTAGGTCGTCGGGAACGAGAACAGATTTGACGTAAACTTGCCGGCCTCGCTATCCGACTTGAACCAGATGTTCTTATACGTCACGCCCTTCTTGCTCAGCACGTCCTTGGCATCTGCAATCTCGTCCTTGTTGCCATCGAGCGTAAAGGAATTGACGCCCACGACCTGGCCGCCCTTCTCGGCAAGCTCCTTATTCAGGTTCTCAAGATCGCCCAGCTCGCCCACGCACGGCTTGCAAGTGGTAAACCA
>CAKUHK010000011.1:0-39938 GCA_934655965.1 uncultured Collinsella sp. | reverse complement strand
GGGGGCAGCGTAAGCGCTCTTGTGGCGGCACCGTAGGACTTTGAAGGTGGCCGTCGTAAGGGCGCTTTTTGTTTAGGTGCCCGGGCTCGGGCGCACGCTGTGAAGGGAGAGCACATGAAGAGTTTTATTGCCGAGGATTCGTTTTGGGAGCTGTTTCCGCAGGCGGCTATCGGCGTTGTGGTCGTAAAGGGCATGAAGTCCGCGGCTCAGATTCCCCAGGAGGATGTGGACGCCATTGCCGCGCTGCTCGATCGTGCCAATATCGATGCGGAGCGTCATCTGACGAGCGACACCATCAGCGAAAATGCGCCGGTCAAGGCATGGCGCGAGGCATATCGTCAATTCAAGACCAAGAAGGGCGCGCGGTGCTCGGTCGAGAATCTGCTCAAGCGCGTGCTCAAAGGCAAGCCGGTTGGCCACATCACGCCGGCGGTGGATATCTACAACACAGTGTCGCTGACCTACGCGCTGCCCGTGGGCGGTGAGGATTTGCATGCTATTGAGGGCAATCTGCGCCTGGCGGTGACTGACGGCGGCGACGCGTTCCCGCCGCTTGGCGAGGAGGCTGATGATCCGACACTCCCCGGCGAGCTTGCCTACATTGATGACGCGGGTGCTGTGTGCCGTTGCTGGAACTGGCGCGACGGCGTTCGCACGGCGTTGTCCGACGATTCTGCCGATGCGTTCCTAGCGATTGAGTGCGTGGAACCCGAGCGGATGGGGGATTGCCAGGCTGCGATCGATCGCCTTGCTGAGCTGCTCGAGCGCTATCTGGGTGCAACGGTTGTCGTCAAGACGCTTGTGACCCACGACAATCCCCGTGTGGAGCTGTAGCGACGCCTGCGGATCATGTTCGCCGGTCAAAACCACCACAAAGGTGCCTGTCCCCTTTGTGGTGGTTTTTATGTTGATGGGTTAACAAATGAGATATTTGGGTATGGGCGTTGTCTCGTACGGCTAAGATGTTTACCCGTTAGCATCATGCAAGCGAAAGGCGGTCGTCTCTCATGCAGCAGAACGACGAGACACGTTTTGAGGACTTTGTCGGACTGATCAGCGGCCTCTATAAGGAGATCCAGCGCATCAAGACGTCCGAGGGCGCAAGGCTGGGCCTCAAGGGCTCCGATGTCATGTGCCTGTACTATCTGGAGCGCAGCAAGGACGGCCTGACCGGTGCCGACCTCGCCCGTATGGCCGGCGTGACCCGTGCCGCCGTTTCGCGTACGCTGGCTCACCTGGAGGAGGGTGGCTACGTCGAGGTCGACGACTCAGGCGATGCCGCCGTCAAGTACCGTGCCCCGGTGCGCCTGACCGCCCTGGGCGGCGAGAGTATGAGCGAGGCCGATCGCATCATTCGCGAAGTGCTCGATACAACCGGCAAGGCCATGGGCGTGGAGCAGCGTGAGCAGATGTATGCGTCGCTGCGCACGATTCTCAATACCCTGCGCGAGATCTAGAACCGCGCCGGCGTTAGTTTTCAACCAACAACTGCAGAGTTCCGTTTGAGCACGCGTGACGTGTCGGGATCTTGCTGTCAAAATTCCCGCGCCGAGCGGCCCGAGGCTGGTCCGCGCAAGAAAGGATTCACTATGTCCGTCCGCATTATTACCGATTCCGCGAGCGATATGTCGCCGGCGGAGCATCCTGCTTTGCATGTTCTGCCGCTGTCCGTCAGCTTTGGCACCGACGTGTATATGGATGGCGTCGACATCGATCACCAGCGCTTTTACGAGATGCTCGTGGAGCGCGACGAGCTGCCCAAGACCGGTCAGGTCAATCCGTACGCCTTTTCGCAGGCGATTGCCGAGGCGCGCGAGGCCGGCGATGAGGCGGTGATTATTACCGTGGGCGCCAAGCTTTCGGGCACCAACCAGAGCGCGCGCACGGCCCTTGCCGAGATGCCGGGTGGCGACGTGTTCGTCGTGGACAGCAACAACGTGACCCTGGGCGAGCGCGTGCTGGTCGAGTATGCGCTGCGCCTGGTGGACGAGGGCCGCAGCGCCGCGCAGATCGCGGCTTCCGTCGAGGCCGTTCGTGACCGCGTCGTCGTCATCGGCCTGCTCGAGACGCTTGAGTACCTGGTGCGCGGCGGCCGCCTGTCTGCCGCGGCGGGCGCTGTGGGTACGCTCCTCAACGTGAAGCCGGTTGTGGCCGCCGAGGATGGCCTCATCGTGCAGCTGGGTAAGGCGCGCGGTTCCAAGAACGGCCGCAACTTGCTCAACCAGAAGGTCGAGAAGGCGGGCGGCGTCGATTTTTCCATGCCGCTGGCGCTCGGCTACACGGGCCTTTCGGATGCCGTGCTCAAGAAGTATATCGAGGACAGCGCGGCACTGTGGGCCGGTCACACCGAGGGTGAGCTTCCCGTCCACACCATCGGCGCTACCATCGGCACCCACGTGGGCCCCGGCGCCGTAGCCGTAGCCTTCTTCCAGCCCGCCAATTAGTTCGTCTGGTAAAAACCACCACAAAGGGGACAGGCACCTTTGTGGTGGTTTATGCTTTTCCGCGAGGAAAGGAGCGCGAAATGGCGTCTGAGAGCTTTTTTGAGCAGGTATACGAGGTGGTCGAGCAGATCCCCGAGGGGATGGTCGCCACCTACGGTCAGGTGGCGCTGCTCGCCGGTCGTCCGCGCAGCGCGCGCTACGTGGGCTATGCGCTGCACAGCAATCCGCGCCCCGGCCAGATTCCCTGCCATCGCGTGGTGTTTGCCGATGGGCGTATCTGCGAGGGCTTTGCGTTTGGCGGCCCCGATGCTCAACGTGAGCTTTTGCTGGGGGAGGGCGTGACGTTTCCCGACCCCATGCATGTCGACCTGGCTGTCTGCCGCTGGCCGGCGGGGCTCTAGCGGCCGGATCCCCAAAACCACCTCAAAGGTGCCTGTCCCCTTTGTGATGGTTTACCGAGGTTAACTTATGGAGACAATGTGACGTTATAGGTTGACGCTAGAAAGTAAACCACGGTGAACTATATTGGTTTCAGCAACGGAGCAGGTCATAGGCGATGAAAAAGCCTGCCCTGTTGAGTTTGATTCGCATTCCTCCCCTCTGTGCGATTCAACGGTGTACTTCGGGAAAGCGCCCGTCGGCTGCCATGGCCGGCGGGCGCTTTCCCGTAATCATGGGACAAAACATCAGGTCCGTTATCCCAAAATGAGGTGCCGACGTTTGGCCTTAGGTCGGCACAAACTTTGATTGTTAGTCCCGCTTGCAGCAACCGATCTTTGTAAGCCCCTGCGGCGTCTCTTCGCCCGCGGGGATTCTTGGGCTGTTGCTTCCCAGATACGCCTCTACATGTCGTGCGAACGCTTGCCACGACCACTCGTCTTTATCGGCCTCAAGCCGATCGGGAGAAATCGCGTTGAACAGGCACGTTGGAATCTCGTGCTCGTGCAGATTCTTGGCGATACAAGGCGTGCAGCCCTTGTCGTGGTTGACAGGGTTAAACGGGCATTTCCGGTCGTTGCATGTACAAAACGCAACTGAGTTCATGGGGCTCCTTCCGGTCGGTCGGCTCTGCTGCAAAACGCTGCCGCATGTTAAAACAATAGGGCGTCATTGCTTAACAGAATATAGTCTTAGGGTGCTTGCAACTTAGGGGTTCTGCCGAGCGGCTGAATACCTAGGCGAACGACCTCTGAAGAAAACAAAACCGCCGCAATGAGGATTGTGCTCATCGCGGCGGTTTTGTTTGACTGCTGTTTATTGTTCTCGGCTAGTACACCATGCCCATGGCGTCCTGGACCTCGGCCAGGGTCTGCTCGGCGATCTCGTTGGCGCGACGATTGCCCTCGTGCAGCACGTCCTTCACGTAGTCAAGGTCGTTCTCATAGCGCTGGCGACGCTCGCGGATCGGCGCGAAGTACTCATTGACAGCCTCGGTCACGTACTTCTTGAGCTGGCCGGAGCCGCCCATGCCAATCTCCTCGGCAATCTCGACCTCGGAGCGGCCGGTGCAGATGGCGGCCGTCGAAAGTAGGCCGGACACGCCGGGGCGGGTCTCGGGATCAAACGTGATCATGCGCTCGGAGTCGGTCTGGCTCTTCTTGATGCGCTTGGCCGTCTCCTCGGCAGTCATCGAAATGTTGATGGCGTTGCCGTAGCTCTTGCTCATCTTGCGGCCGTCCAGGCCGGGCAGCAGCGGGGTCTCGGACAGCAGTGCGTCGACCTCGGGGAACACCTTGCCGTAGCGGTTGTTAAAGCGACGGGCGATGGTGCGGGTGAGCTCGATGTGCGGCAACTGGTCGCGACCGACGGGCACGACGTTGCCCTTGCAGAACAGAATGTCACATGCCTGATGCACCGGGTAGGTGAGCAGAAGGCCGGTGAGCTCGTGGCCCGAGGCCTCCATCTCGGCCTTGACCGTGGGGTTGCGCGCCAGCTCGGCCTCGGACACCAGCGACAGGAACGGCAGCATGAGCTGGTTTGCCGCGGGTACGGCGGAGTGCGCGTAGATCATGGTCTTGTCGGGGTCGATGCCGCAGGCGAGGTAATCCATGACCATGTTGTACACGTTGTCCTGGATGTGCTCGGTGGTGTCGCGGTCGGTGATGACCTGGTAGTCGGCGATGAGCACGTTGGTCTTGGCGCCCATGTTCTGCAGCTCAACGCGGCCCTTGAGGGTGCCAAAGTAGTGGCCCAGGTGCAGGCGGCCGGTGGGGCGGTCGCCGGTGAGCATGGTGAACTTCTCGGGCGTCTTGGCCAGGCCCTCGCGAATGGCGTTGCTCTTCTGCAGCGCGACTTCGTAGCTGTTCTCGTTTGGCATGATTGCTCCTAACGTATGCGAATTGGTCAAGATGATAGCGCGTTTATTGAAAGGGGTGGGGCGTAAGTGGGTGAGGGGCTGGTAAGGCGAGTGCCATGCGGCAGTTGTGGCACGGGCGCGATGCGGCCAGCGTTAACGGGCCACATCCTCGGCAGCAAACCCTAGCGCCTGTGGTGACGCTCCTCCTTGCGTTCCTCGGCTGCCTGCTCCTCCTGCTTAAAGGCGGGGTCGTCGGGGGTCACCAGCTCGTCCTCGTGCGTGCGCTTGTTGTAGTGGTGGCGCAGCACGGGCTCAAACAGGTGTAGGTGCTTGGCGAAGGCCGCCGAGCCAATGGCGAGCACGGTAAAAATGAGTACGCGCATGGGTACCTCGACCTGGTTGATCGCGGCGGCGCCGGCCGAAAGCATGATGCACCAGGCGTAGATGAGCAGCACGGCCTGCCTTTGGTTGTAGCCCTCTTGGATCAGGCGGTGGTGGATGTGGCCCTTGTCGGCCTGGCCGATGCTAATGTGGGCGCGTTTGCGGCGCACGATGGCGCTGAACGTGTCGATGATGGGCACGCCGGCGACGATGAGCGGGATGATGAGCGAGGTGAGCGCGGCGGTGCGGCTCACGTTGAGCAGCGAGATGGAGCCCAGCGCAAAGCCCAGCAGCAGCGATCCCGAGTCGCCCAAGAAGATGCTCGCGGGGTTGAAGTTGTAGTGCAGAAACGCCACGCACGAGCCAAACAGCGCGATGGAGAGCGCGGCGGCGTCGATACGGCCCGAGAGCACGGCGACCGAGAACATGGTGAACGATGCGATGCCGCAAATGCCCGTGGCCAGGCCGTCGAGGCCGTCGATGAGGTTGATGATATTGGTGAAGGCCACCAGGTAGACCACGGTGATGGGGCAGGCGAGCCAGCCGAGCATGATCTCGCCGGGGGCAAACGGGTTGACAATGACGCCAATGCGCAGGCCGCCCACACAGGCGATGAGTGCGGCGAGGACTTGGCCGGCCAGCTTTTGCTTGGGCTTGAGCTGGAAGACGTCGTCGATGGCGCCCGTCGCATAAATCACAGTAAAGGAGAGCGCCAGCATGGGATAGCTGATGTGCAGACGCGGGTGCGGCACCAAAACGGGCGGCCAGCCCAGGTACCAGGTACCCATGATTTGCACAATGCACGCAACGACCAGGCCCAAAAAGACCGCTGTGCCGCCTAGGCGCGGGATGGGCTTGGTGTTGATGCGGCGCTTAGAGGGGTAGTCGACAGCGTCGAGCTTAATTGCCAAGCGCTTGACCAGGGGTACCGTGAGGAGGGTCGTGATAAAAGCCGCGGCCGCCACGCATAGGTACGGTATGAAGCTCGTGGAGGAAGCCATGAATCGAAAAACCGCCAAGCGTCGAAGGAAAAGGTCAAAGAGTGCTACGCTGCAAAGGCATAGCTGACCTATGATACTCGACCGAGGGGGTGCGAGGAATCGCGCCGCTCGATAATCACGCGCTTACCAGATATTGCACCGTCGGCAGGATGTTACCTGCGGAATGCTGGCGGAACGTAATTGAGATGCGGTAATGATTTTCGGCAAAAGAAAACCACCCCCCACGTTACGAAAATGAACCCACCTAAAACAGGTGGGTGCCCTCATCGACCGTTCCAGCGTCCTTAACAACGAAGGATACCTGTACTAAGTACGACTGTGTGGGCTCCCTAAATAAACGCGACGGTTCACCCAGTTGCTCCGCGGGGGGCGGAATACCTACATCATAAAGCGGCACTTTGTCGATTCCAGTCTTGACATTACAAAAATCGTGTCGGACGATTACGGCGCCTTGGGCTTGGAGCCGCCTGCGCGGTCCGGGCCTTTACGTTTGAGCTGCTGAATCGTTGTTTTGGAGCATGGTTTCATGTCGACATCGTTGACCGAACTTTTTTCGCCCGCCTGCCATTTGTGTCCGCGCCGTTGCGGCGCGGCGCGCGGTGAGGGCGTGCGCGGCGTGTGCGGCGCCGACGAAACGCTCAAGGTCGCCCGCGCCGCACTCCATATGTGGGAGGAGCCGCCCATCTCGGGCGAGGCAGGCTCGGGAACGATCTTCTTTAGCGGCTGTTCGCTCAAGTGTATCTATTGCCAGAACCACGAGATCTCGACGGGCAATTTCGGTCTTGAGATTTCGTCCGAGCGCCTGGTCGAGATTATGCTGGAGCTGCAGGACCAGGGCGCCAATAACATCAACCTGGTGACGGCGACGCATTATGCGCATCTGCTGCCGGCTGCGATTGCCGCGGCACGGGAGCGCGGGCTGGCCATTCCGATCGTCTACAACACGAGTGGCTATGAGCGGGCGAGTGCCGTTGCGGCCCTGGGTGATCTGGTCGACGTGTGGCTCACCGACTTTAAGTATGCTGATGCGGCGCTTGCACAGTCGCTCTCTCATATTAAGGACTACCCGCGCGTTGCCGTGTCGGGCTTGGCGCAGATGGCACGCGAGATTGAGCGCCGCGGGGGAGAGCTGGTGGACGACGACGGGCTCATGAAGCGCGGTATCATCGTGCGCCACCTAGTGCTGCCGGGGCATGTGGACGATTCGTGTCGCGTGCTGGACATGGTGTGGCAGACGGTTGGCGACGTGCCGATCTCGGTCATGAACCAGTACACGCCCAATGCGCTCATGCGCGAGCAGGGCGGCGACCTGGCGCGCGCCGTGACGCGCGAGGAGTACGAGCAAGTGCTCGACCATGCCGACGACCTGGGCTTTACGACGATGTTCTGGCAAGAGGGCGGCGCGGTAGACGAGAGCTTCACCCCAGCCTTCGACACCACCGGCGTCCTCACCAGCGCCCAATGCGGCTAATTTAGCCCCGTCCCAAAAAGACTGGTTATTGGGCGTTGACAGTTGGCGAGCCGTAGGTAAAATATCAACTTGTCCTGGGGACGTAGCTCAGTTGGGAGAGCGCTGCCGTCGCATGGCAGAGGCCGAGGGTTCGACTCCCTTCGTCTCCACCATTGGATTATTGGGCGAACCCTTTTCGGGGTTCGCCTTTTTTTGTTTGGGTTGGAAGTCATCGCCCCAGTAGTCGAAAGCGAAATAAAGCTTGAGTTCATCCCCGTCTACCTCAATGAGCCGCACGAACGTCTCGATGATTTCTGCCGCATCTGGTTCCTGCGCAATTTGATCGAGCCAAGCGGCTATGGCTTCACCAGACAGATGCGCACTTTCGCTAGCCTGAGCCTGCCGCAAGTCGGCTTCTAAGGCCGCTTTCTGCTCGCGTAGCATGTCTACGCGCTCTTTACCGCCGGGCGGCGCAATACCGTCCTCGATAGCCTGCCAGATACGCTCAAATGCCGCGTCTATGCGCTTTATCTCGCGCTCAATGCGCTTGCTCTCAGGTTCCTCCTTCTCTTCATTCATTTCGTCATAAAGAGCCATTGCGTCAACGATGCGTTGACGTATATCCGGCTTCTTAATCGTTTCGAGGACGGTATCAAGCACGGCTTCTTCAACGGCATCGCGCCTAAAGGT
Organism: uncultured Collinsella sp.; assembly: GCA_934655965.1. GTDB lineage: Bacteria > Actinomycetota > Coriobacteriia > Coriobacteriales > Coriobacteriaceae > Collinsella. The sequence continues at coordinate 31,676 of CAKUHK010000011.1, read as the reverse complement.
GCGCTTGCATTTCTTGCACTTATAGTAGTGGTACACGCGGCCTGTTTTAGATGTTCCGCAGGTGCCAACGTAGTATTGGCCGCACTCTGGGCACCACATCTTGCCCGATAGCGGGTAATCGTTGGTGTCACGTGTCTTGTTGTGTTTGCGCCCGTTTGAGCCCAAGATGCTGTTGATCATGTCCTGGTCTTCGCGCGACCACAACGCAGGCATGCCATCTTCGATTCGCACGCCCGCGTAATCATAAACGCCGCAGTTCTGCTCGCGCCTAAGCAGCTTTGTTATCACACCGTGCGTTAGCGGTTTGCCGCGCTTGCCGCGTTCACCTGCGACAGCACGCTTGATTTCGGCAACAGTCGAGCCAGCAAAGAGCATGTTTTTCATACGGTGCATCACGGCGGCTTCGCGCTCATTGAGCTCGTAATACCCGTTAACAATGTCCCAGCCGTAGTGCGTGCGACCGTTTGCCATCCCGCGCTGGGCGTTCTTGTTGATACCGTCGCGGATACGCTCGCTGTCTATCGCGCTTTCCCATTCAGCAAGCACTTCGAGCATTCCGAGATTCAAGACGCGCGTTGAGCCTTCGCCAAGGCTTTCACCGGCGTAAAGGATTTCAACGCCTGCCTTGCGTAGCCTGATTCGCGCGAGCGCCATCTCGTCACGGTTGCGCATGATGCGCGTCACCTTATAGATCACTACATAATCGAATAACCCTAGTTTTGCGTCTGCCATCATGCGTTGAAACTCTACGCGCTGCACGTCACGGCCTGTTTGTGCGTAATCGCTATATACGCGCACAACGTCAAGGCCGTTTTCCGCGCAGTACTCACGCGACTTCTCTACTTGGATGTCAATACTTTCACTTCGCTGGTTATGCGAACTGAAACGTGCATAGATGGCGGCACGTATGCCTTTTGGCATGATAAAATCACCTTGCCTTTTCATTTGAACGGATTGGCAAGCCCTGCACTGGTCTTGGCGGATAGGTGCGGGGCATTTTTATGTCTAATCTTCTTTTGATTCCCTTGCAGCTGCCTTGGCTGTCATGGCGATGTTTTGCTGCCACTCGGGCGAACTTTCGCGGTAATGATCAATCATTTCGCGCTCGTCAGACGAAAGGTCATCAACGTTATCAAATTCGCAAGTCTCGTCATTCCAACCGAGTATGTCATTTGGGGAACAGCCCAATGCAATGGAAAGATTCCAAATCTGCTCAGCATTCATCATTGCCGCGCCAGATTCCCATGATCGATAGGTGTACTTGTTCACACCAATCTTTTCGGCAAACTCGTCTCTGTTCGAGTAACCAGCGGCTTTCCGCAGCTTCATAAGGCGAATGTTCACTGCTAGTCTCCTTCTCTTCTAATGTAAGTGCATAGTACAACGAAATTAGCCAATACACAACGAAATTATTAGTTTTCGCTTGACAGCGTTATTTTGCATAGCTATAGTGCGTAGCCAGTTGCTAAGGAAATTAGCAGCTGGCTAATATTCCTAGGGTAAACCCTAGGAATATACGGGTTGGCTACTTGACAAGCAAGTAGCCAAATATTGGCTCAATGCAGAAAGGAGGAAACGTAATGGGTTTCAACAAGGAGGTGTTTGCGGCGAACTTGCGAGCAGCTCGCGCGAAGCTCGATATATCTCAAGATGAGTTCGCAAAGCGCGTCGGTATCTCCAAAGATTCCGTCGTGAAGTACGAGAGCGGTGAGGGTTACATCCCAGGCGCAGACAAGATCATGTCCATCTGCCGAGTTGCGCACATCAGCCCCAATGAGCTTATGGGATGGGGAGAAATCGCGTAATGGATGAATTTATCGATGTATTGACGCTCTGGGTGTTCATAGCAACTGCCGTTGCCGTCGGCAACATGATCGGCAAGTAAGAAAGGAGGGGTTTCAGATGTATGAAACCCAATCGCAAACCAACGGTTTGCATCGTGGTTTTGACGAGTGTGAAATGTCGCAAGCTCGATGTTTCGCAGGCGGCATTTTGCCGCCGCGTCAAAGCTATGACGCAAGCTTGCGAAACAAAAGCGCCCGCACCTGGCTGCAACCAGATACGGGCAATGTCAGAACCTTGACCAGTAATGACAACGAGAATTTTACACCACTAGCAACGGTTAAGCGGTGGTTTTGCGGTGCTATTGCCGTGCTAGCGGCAACTGGAATCCTGCTCACTGCCCTGGCTGGTGCCATTATCTGGCTTACGGAGACGTACAACCTGCCTTGGCTGCTGCTCGTCCTTGCCGGTCTTGAGCTTTGGTTCATCGTCCGAATGGTTGACCAATGAGGGGCTATCTCGACCGTGACGCGAACGGTTTCTGGGTCGCGCGGCTGATCATTGAGGAAGCCCGCAGGCCGGGCGTGAGCGGCGCGGGAGACGTTCGCACGCGCCACAGACTGCCCGTGCCGCCATCGGCACCGCGAGAGGTCGCAGAAGTGGCGTTCAGGCGCTTTATGAGCCGCGAAGCAAGGAAGCGCCATGGATGTTGACGATTACACCCAGCCGCTCGAATACGTGATGCGGCAGGAACGGTTGGCAACGTACTCGGTGCCGCTCAAGCTGCAAGACCGGCAGGAGCTTTTCAAGCTCTGGTGCGAGCTAAACCCAAGGGCGCTGCGGCAGATCGAGCTTACGGCGCTCGCAATCGACCAGCGCGGCATCCGAGTAAGCGCCAAGTACCTCATTGAGAAGCAGCGCTATGAGGGCGCTGTCAAGCTCGTCGGCGTTCCGTTTGTTGACGGCAACGGCGTTGAGCACGTCTACGGCATTAACAACACGGATACGCCGCTTCTAGCCCGTTGGCTCTTAAAGCGGCATCCGAAGCTGAACATCAAGCTTCGCAATTCCATCTATGACAAGGAGAACAATCATGAAGCGTAAGGAAGCAATCAAGTTCCTCGATTCCGTTGCCGAGTACATCAGCAAGACCGACGGCACCATTACGGTCTTCAACTCCAAGAGCGGTGAGAGCGTCGACCTCGATACCGATCTGGCTCTCTGCTTCATGGGAACGCCCATCGTTGCCATGAAGGACGTGCTTGAGAGCGACAGGCTCGACGATATGACACCTGGCATGTTCGTCCACCTGATGACCAAATCGGCGTGCAACGCGTATGTGCAGCAGCTCCAAGAGCGCTGAGCAGCTGGCGCTTGACCTTTTTGGCGAGCAGCCGATGCCGACGCCCGGGCAATGCCGTTTCGAGCTTCATCTACTCGAGCACGGCGAAAAGCCCAAGAGCGCGTGTGGCTTTCGCGGAACGACCGTCTGGACTAACTGCCGCGAGGTCGGCAAGTGCCTTTGGGACGGCTGGCACCAGCAGGGGACAAGCGATGGATTAACGACGGGAGGTGATGACGATGACGGCGATTCCTAAAGACGTGCACGATCAGGCGCAGGAACCCATGGCGTGGTTTCAGCACGACGCTAACGCGCAGCGGGACATCAAATGTCAACGGCTGCTCATGCGTCGCGGTAACGAGGGCTACGGCGCTTACTGGCGGCTCTGCGAGCTTCTGGCGAGCACCAAGCACCACTCAATTGCGGTGGAAACCGATGAAGACTGGCTCATTCTAGCCGGCGCAATCGGTATGCGCTCGATGGGGGCGTTCGACGAGACGGTGAGTATCGCCGAGGCACGGGATTTCATCGACTGCCTGCTCGAGATCGGCTTGCTCGTGAGAGACGGAAAAGGCCGAATCGAGAGCGAGAGGATGTGCAAAAACGCCCTTTATTTTGGCAGGCAGCGCGTCAACGGAGCCAAGGGCGGCAGGCCGAAAAAGAAGCAGGAAAACCCGCAAAACTAGCAGGTCAGAGCGTATGTTTGTGTTGTTGCGGATTGAAACCAGCGCGAAACCATCGGTTTTAGGTTGGGCTAAGCCTAACAATACATAACATAACAGTACAGAAGCGGGTTTTTGGGTTTGGGTCATAAAACCCAAACCCAAAGCCAAAAACCCGCACTTGCTTGTTATGTTGACTTACAGGCAAGGTTCTTCTTTCTTGCTTCTTCTTTCTTGATCGATTCGTTTTTCGAGCGATTCCAAAGCCTGTTTTCGAGTATTCAGCAGTAGTTATCAACAGGTTATCAACAAGTTTTCAACAATAGCAAAGTTTTCAACAAAGGAGCGTTGGCGATGCCTTACGGGAGCTATGTCAACAGAGTCCGAAAGCACACGTGCCCTTACTGCGGCATCGAGCGGAATTTGGACTGGTTCATCAAGGACAGCGAAGCCTGCTGGAAGTGCAGGGAGACGAAGAAGGACGAGAAGGAGGTGAAGAGAAATGACAGCATCGGTTGATCTCGAAGGACGCGCTTACGTCAAGCGTAGCCTTACGCAAGACGATCTCGTCTTTCTCAAGGAGCTACAGCATGAGCTGAACAATCAGCAGACATTGGCAACGGCTGACCCGCGTTATTGGGTTATTCGAGACTACGAATACCGCGAAGCAACAAGTAACGATGAAATTGATGCTGTCGAGTTTTTTGAAGACGGCAGCGGCGAAATCATCTGCCTGAATGAAGCGGTGGAGAGAGTCTACAGGGAAAAGCTTCTTTTGGGCGGCGTAGACCATGCAGAAGATTGGCTTAAAGACAACAGTATCCAGTTTGACGAGCACGGATACATGTGGTTGGGCAGTCAAAGCGCTTTTGAGGGTGCAATCAAGGAGTATGCCGAGAACAACATGCTCGATTGCGTGTTCCTTACGAAGGTGTGGGCAATTGTTCCGTGCACCATGTTTCTCACGCTTCGCGAAGCGGAAGAGCACCTTAAGGCCAATTACTACCACTACACGCCACAAGCGCATACGTACGGCATGTGCGCTTGGCGCTCACCAGAGGTCGCGCAGCTGATAAAGCTGCTCCATACGGTCGATTTCGACGAGCTGGAGAAGCTAGTTTCAAAGGAGTGATGGCAATGAGCTCTTACGTTAAGACCGTCGGCGATCTGAGTGTTCCCGATGAAGAGCAGGTTGAAACTGCCGCCGAGACGAGCTTCGACCCTGTGACCAAGCCCGCGCATTACGCGGGGCATACCGGCATCGAGTGCAAGCAGGCAATGGAATCGATGCTCGGCACCGATGAATACGTGTCCTATATGCAGGGATGCGCCTTCAAGTACCTGTGGCGCTGGAAGTCCAAGAACGGTATCGAAGACCTCAAGAAGGCGCATGAGTGTATCGAGAACATGCTTGAGACGCTGGAAGGCGGCGCGTCATGAGTGGCGGTGACTTCTACGCCGCGCCCAAGATCGTCGCTGTCCGCAAGGAGCATAAGTGCGCGTATTGCGGACAGACGATTCCAGCAGGAACACGTGGCGTGCTTATGGAAAGCGGCCTTTGGATGTGTCTGTTCTGGAAGCGCTACGCATGCCCGCGCTGTCAGCCATACGTCAGTGAGTTTTGGGGCTGGCAAGGCTTGGAGAGCGAAGACATCGAATTGGATTTCGACGAGTTCATGCGGGAGCATCACCGCGATGTGTGGGTGACCGGCGATGACGATTAGGAGCGACCGTAAGACCCTTGAGAACCTGTGCGCCGTGTCGCAGGACATGAGCCGGCGCATCGCGACCTGCGAGAAGCGTGGTCGCGATAGTGCACGGGTTGATTGTGACGATCTTATCTGCTGGTGCGACTGCGTGGACGATGCAATCGCATCGATTAACCGAAATTTGGAGGAAAGAAATGAAAGAGTTTAAGACCGAGGAAGAGTATGAAGAGGCATCGTCGACGCTGATTGGGTGCGCCCTGCTAGTCGTCCCGTTCGCGACGCTGGTTGCCAGTATCGCCATTGGCTTCATCTTCGGCGCTGGCTATGGGTTCCTGGCCTTCTTCTGCTTCCTGCTGGCCGTGTGCATCTGGTTCATTTACTTGGCAAAGGTCAGTATGCACAAGGCGAAGAAGGCGGCTGAAAAGGAGCAGGACGATGATTAAGATTTCCGGCTGCTGCGACGGGTGTGGGAAGGAAGCCGACTGCACCAACATTGACGAATTCGCAAGGGTACACGCCTATGACAAGGGCAAACTTATCGAGTTCGACATTTGCAAGGACTGCATCCACGAGATTCGCGACATGTCGGGCAGCGTTATCGACGTCGTACATGAATTGAAGCGCCGCCATGGACGTTGAGGTCAAGCGCGACCCAAAGGGGGTGTGGTACGCGCAGCCGTATCTTGGCAAGGCACCGGACGGGCGGCAGATAAGACCGCGTCGTAGCTTCCCGGATGCCACGACGCGCGAGGAAGCACAGGCTTTGGCTGATGCCTGGGCTTCACACCTGACCTTTGACGGTAAGGTCAAGAGCACGCTGATAGTCGACCTGCTCTGGGAATACATCGAGCAGCGAAAGGTCAAGGGTGCGGGCTTGAACACCGTGAAAAGGTGGTCGCTCTTCACGCGAACCTACGTGGGCAAGTACCTTAAAGGCAAAGTCGCTCGCGACCTTACCGCTATCGAGCTGAACGACTTCGAGACGCGGCTTGGCGTGAGCAAGAAGAACGGCGGTCAAGGTCTTTCGCGCAACACGATCATCAGCGTTCACCACTTTTTGCGCGGCGCATACAACTTCTGGGTGCGTATCGGCATCTGCGAGAACAACCCAATGCTCATGGTCGCAAAGCCGCCAGAGGAACGCCATGAAGCCGTGAGCATTGACGAATGGGATTACAAGGCACTCGATGCCACGGTTTCCGAAAAGCTCGACCTTGAAGCGCCGGAGAAGCGCTTCATGCGCCAATCAGCCTACGCTTTCGCGGCTTGGCTCGCACTGCATACAGGGATGCGCGTCGGCGAGGTGTGCGCCGTAAGGCGGCGCGACCTCCACAAGGCGCAGGGGTTCATCCTCGTGAGCGGTACGGTCATCGAGGTTCCGGGCGGCGGCGTTATCCGATCCAACGTGACCAAGAACAAGAAGACGCGGCCTGTGGCGTTAATCGACGAAGAGTGGGAGCGGATAAAAGCCTATCTCGCGCAACAGGATTCGATTTCAGACGCTTTTACGCCCGATTCACCACTAGTGAGCATAGACGGCTCTTACATGCGCCCTACGACCGTCTCAAAGGCTTTCAGCCGCGCTCGCGACCGTGCGGGCATGCCGAAGGCGTACACGTTCCACTCATTGCGCCACACGCACGCCACGTGGTGCCTGGCGAACGGCGTTGACCTCAAGACGCTCGCAGATCGCTTGGGGCACTCGAACGAAGCGACAACGCTGAAGCTCTACGCGCACCTTCTGCCGGGGCGCGACCAGGCGGCGGCTCAGGCATTCAACAGCTTCGCCAAGCAGCTTGAGGATGGAGTGTAAACGGTGTGTAAATGGCAAGACCTCGGCCATTTGCGTCACGACACGAAAACGAGAGGTCAGAAAGCAAAACCGATGGTTTGGGAACGGTTAGCCGCCGTATTCCAAGTAAGAATCAGGAGATAGTGAAAATGGTGACTATTATGACCGGCGATGAGCGACGCAAGGCTCTTGACAGAGCGCTTGTGGTTCGCAAGCAGCGCTCAGACATTCGCAAACGTCTCAAAACTGGTGAGCTTGGCATTGATGGATTTCTTGAGCTGGCAGACCGCAACTATCAGGCTGCGGCTGGGATGCGCGTCGAGTATCTGATTGGGTCGATGCCTGGTTATGCCAAGAAGCGTACGCAACAGCTTATGAAGAGCCTGCATATCAGTGCGACCAGACGCGTGCAGGGATTGGGGCACGTTCAGAGAGAGGGGCTTATCAAGGCTCTTGGTGGTGGTTGCCGTGAGTAAACCGAGTGAGCAGGAGCGCAAGCGCGTTATGCGTTGTGCCGTGCTTGTAGCCGTGCTTTCCGTGGTCGCAAGCGTCGCGATCATCTTTCTGAGTTTCTGCCTTCTGGAGTTGTTCATAAGCATCATCACGGGCGGCATATTCTCGTGGCTCGTCCCGTCGCTCGCAACCGCGATGGTGACTCTGACCTATATCGCATTGGCAATCGTGAGGGGTGGCAACTGTGAGTGACAGTCTTAACAGCGTCACCTTGAGTGGCAACCTTGGGCAAGATGCAGAGGTTCGGTACACCAACAGCGGCCTTGCGGTAACGAGCTTTTCACTAGCAGTGAACAAGAGCCGCAAGCAGCAGGACGGTAGCTATAGGGATGTGACCAGTTGGGTCGACTGCGTGATGTACGGCAAGCGCGGCGAAGCGATGTTTAACAACGGCCTTCTGATGAAAGGCGCACGCTTAGCCATCCTTGGGCACCTGCATCAGAACGTGTGGGAGAAGGACGGCAAGCGCTACCGCAAGCTCGAGGTCATCGTTGATAACGTGGCAATCATGACCTCGCATCGACAGCCACAGCAGGCGGCGGCACCGCAGGCTACGACCTACCCAGATGTGTATGACGAAGATATTCCCTTCTAAGGAGCTGACATGTACGGACGAAAGATGAACGTTTGCCTGGCTGACGGAACAGCCATGCCGACATACGCGCACGATGGCGATGCAGGCTTCGACCTTTGCATCACCGAGGATGTAAGGCTTGAGCCAAACGCAAGCGCGGTCTGCGGACTTGGCTTTGCCTGCGAGATCCCGAGTGGCTGTGTCGGTTTGGTCTTCCCACGCTCCGGTCTTGGCGCTAACTACGGCGTGACGCTGCGCAACAGCGTGAGCGTCATCGACAGCGGATACCGTGGCGAGGTGCACGCACCGCTGGTCAATCTCAGCTGTGACACTGTGTTTCTTCCCAGAGGTACACGTGTGTGTCAGATGGTCGTTATCCCGTTCGTGCCGTGTGATCTTGTCGGGGTCGATAGCCTGACCGACACCGAGCGCGGTACCGACGGCTTTGGCTCTACGGGTGTCGACTAGGGTTGATGCTTTGTGGATGCCAAGGAATACTTCGAGCGCATCCGTGACGAGGTGGCTAGCATCGAACATGCAAAGGAGATGCTGGCCCGCCTTAAGGCTCGCGAGGGAGCCAAGGCACAGAGTTATAACGCCGGCGGCGGCGGTGGTGGCTCAGACCCTATGGATGCGATTAACGGACGCATTGACTTTGAGGGGAGGTTGGAAAGGAGGATCGCGGACAGCCAAGCCGAGGTGGACGAAGCATGCGTGCTGCTCTACGGTGCCGACAATCGCGGCGGCTTGGCTAAGCTCAAGGGCAACCGCTACGCTGACGCGCTGTGCATGGCCTATCTCCAAGCGATGCCATGGGACGAGATAGCCGATGTGATGCAGTGCTCGCGCCAATGGTGCAGGGAGCTTTGCAACGCTGGGTTCCGCTATATCGACGAGGTGGGCTTTGCCGCGCTCAAAGATATTTGAGATTGGTACTTGTCATCACTTTTCGGTTTGCGTTATATTTCGGTACGGTGGATTATCAGAAAGGGACACGGCCTTGGGTCGCGTCCCTTTTTTGTTGGGGGTCGCGCAATGGCTAAGGGCTTCTCGTATCGGTTCTACCATTCCAAGGATTGGGAACAGGCGCGAGAGCTTGCATTGCAACGCGACGCCTATCTTTGCCAGCATTGCCTTAAGGCTGGCATCGCAACACCGGCAACGATGGTGCACCACATCATCGAGCTAACACCATCGAACATCAGCGATTCGAACATAGCGACCGACACTCGCAACCTTGTAAGCCTGTGCGACCTCTGCCACAAGAAGGTGCACGGCTGGGCAAGGCGGGGCAGCACAAGGCAAGGGCTGCGCTTTGACGAGGACGGCAACTTGATTTCGCTGACAGACGAAAACACAGACTGAGCACAAGCGCACAGTCAAACAAAACGACAGACAAAACAGCAGGTCACAGCTTCGAGCTATCCCCCCGGTCTAAAATCAAGGCACCCAGCATAGGGCACCAACGCCGGAAGATAGAAATTTGCGTGTGACGGGTTTCAGAACGGGGGTGGTCTTGTGGGAAGGCGAAAAGTGTGCGAAAGTAACGAACTTTTGCCGAAAGCCACGGAAAGTCCCCCGAAGAAGCGTACCGCTTCCATCGAGAGCCGATACCAAAGCGAGCTGAAAAAGCTCCAACGGCTCACCAAGGACGCGATACCGGACGAGAAGCGAAGCGCCGTGCTTCCGCTGATGTCGAACATCGCGTTCTTGAAGGTCAAGCTTGACGAAGCCCGCCGCGAGCTGATGTACGAGAGCATCTTCACCGAATATGACAACGGCGGCGGTCAATCCGGCTTGCGAGAGCATCCGGGTTTCAGCGCCTACAACAAGCTGTTCACGACCTTCTCGCGCGGCATCAAGCAGCTCACCGACATGATGCCGTCCGGCAGCACCGCAGGCGATGCGCTCATTGACTACCTCAATGAAACGCGCTTCGGCGGCTAAGAAGCGAAGCGGCGCTGGTCGCTGCGAGCAGGCGATACGAAGCTACTTCGGTGGCATCCTCAACGGTGAGATCACTGCTTGCGAGAAGATGCATCAGCTCGCGGAGCGCGTGCTGCGCGACCTGGATAACACCGATCCGCTCTATCCGTACCATTACCGCGAAGAGTTCGCGGCGAAGCACGTCACCTTCATCGAGACGTTTTGCCGACTTCCGAGCGGAAAGCTTGGACGCAAGTTCAAGCTCGAGCTTTTCCAGTTGGCCATCCTCTCCGTAATCTTCGGTTTCGTGGATGCCGAGGGCTTGCGCCAATACCGCGAAGTCCTTTGGATTATGGGGCGAAAGAACGGTAAGACCGCGCTTGCGTCGGCTATCGAGCTTGACTTGCTCATTAACGATGACGAGGGTGCGCCGGAAGTCTACAACGTGGCTACGGCTCACGATCAGGCGGCGAAGGGCTTCAACAACGCCTGGCGAATGGTGATGACCTCACCGGCGCTGGCAAAGCACGTGCGAAAGCGTGTGAGCGACCTTTACTGCGGCCTCAACATGGGGTCAATCAAGGCGCTTTCCGCCAACACAAACCACCTTGACGGCTTGGACATCTCAGGCGCTATCGTTGACGAGCTCGCAGCCATGCGAAACCGCGACCTCTACGACCTGACGATTCAGGGTATTTCCGCCCGCAGGCAACCGCTGGTTTTGGAGATCACGACCAACGGATTCGTGCGCGGCGGCATTTTCGATGCTCAGTACGAATACGCCACCAAATGGCTGAACGGCGAAGCATCTGGCGAAAAAGCCGAGCATTTCATCGCTTTCATTTTCGAGCTTGACGAGCGCGAGGAATGGAAAGACGAGAAGTGCTGGATTAAGGCGAATCCCGGGCTTGGAACAATCAAGTCCCTGAAATCGCTCAGGGAAAACGTCTCCAAGGCACTCGATGACCCGACATTCTTGCCGACGCTGCTGGTAAAAGACTTCAACCTCATTGAGAACCAGAGCCAAGCCTGGCTCAAATGGTCTGAGATACACAACGAAGCCACGTTCGACCCATCCGATGGGTCTTTTTCTTATGCAATTCTGGGCGTGGACGCTTCGGACACGACCGACCTAACGGCGGCGTGCCTGCTTATGATGCGCCCGAACGACGAGCACATATACGCAATGCACATGGCGTGGATTCCACTTCGTGCTTTGGAGCAGGCGGAAGCCGAGGGACGGCGCGGAGGTCGAGACGGCGTGCCATACGATGCCTGGATTGCTCGCGGGCTGCTCAGAACGTCGGCAACGCCGATCATCGACAAGCGCGATGTGCTGGATTGGGTCACGGAGATTCAGGAAAAGTACGGCATTTATTCGGTTGCCTGTGGCTATGACCCGTGGCATATGCGAGACGTTCCGACTGTTGAAGCGTACGAGGGCTATTTCGGCGCTGACAACTTCAAAAAGGTAATACAGGGTGCGCAAACCTTGTCCATGCCGATGAAGGAACTTCGAGCGCTATACAAGGAAAACCGCATCGTCGATAACCAGAACCCTATAGCGGAATGGTGCCGCTCGAACGTGATGATTCGCAACGATACGAACGGCAACATCGCGCCCGACAAGAAGAACCAAGACCCGCGTAACCGCATTGATGCTTGGGCGGCTGAGTGTGACGCGTTCGTAGTGCTCAAAGACATGATGGATGACTACAAAAGCATGATTGGAGGTTAAAACGTGCGAAAACCAACGCTTTTCCGCTCGATGTTCGATGCCGTGTTCCATAAGCCGATCATGCAGGCTGTCGATGGCTACTTCCAGACGTTCACGGCGTACGCGCCGCGTTTCACGTCGTGGTCTGGCGGCATCTACGAAGCCGAGCTGACGCGCTCCATCATCGAGCGAAACGCCGACCATGCTTCAAAGCTGCGGCCTGAGATTTCTGGTACGGCGCAACCGCAATGGACGCGTTCTTTGCAGTGGCAACCGAACCCGTGGATGACCACGCCGCAATTTTTGCATCGCGTCTCAACGATACTTGACGTTTGCGATACGTGCCTGATCGTCCCTGTTGACGGCGGGGACGAAATCACGTCCGTTGGCTATTACCCAGTGCTGCCAAGTCAGTGTGAAGCCTACGACGTTGACGGTGCTTTGTGGCTTGAGCTCCGTTTTCCCGGCGGCGATAAGACCTTGATTGAGTGGTCGCGCATCGGCGTTATGACGCGGCATCAATTCAAGAGTGATTTGTTCGGAGACGGTACTAATGTGCTTAATCCAACTCTTGATTTGATTCACGCTCAAGAGGAAGCCGAGAAAACAGCTATCGAGCAGGGCGCGGCGGTGCGCTTCATCGGCAAGCTTTCGCAAAACCGAAACCCGGAAGACACGAGGAAATCCGCACAAGATTTCAATGCACAGCTGGGAGCGTCGAACGCCGGCGGCATCGTCGTTTACGACAACAAATATCAAGAGGTCAAGCAGATTGCGCCGCAGAACTACACAGTTGACGCTGCGCAAATGGAGCGCATAGAAAAAGCGGCCTATCGTTTCTTCGGATCCAGCGAAGACATCGTTATGAACCGGGCTGACGAGGACACGTACAACGCCTTTTACGAGGGGCGTACCGAGGTCTTCGCCATCCAGCTCGGGTACGTGCTCACGGCGATGACGTTTACGCCGAACGAGATTGCCCACGGCAACTCGATCATGTTCAGCGCGAACCGCCTTGAGTTCGCGAGCAATCAAACGAAACTCAACGTTTCAACGGCGCTGTTCGACCGTGGCATCTGGTGTGGCAATCAGGTTGCAGAGGTGTTCCAGTCACCGTCTTACCCCGGCGGCGAGCGTCACGTAATTCGCGGTGAGTACATCGACCTGGACTTGATCAGCGAGCACACAACAGATCAGGCGGCGAAGGCCGCCGAGACGAACGCGAATATCGCCAAGATCGATGGAAAGGGTGGTGATGCCGATGCCGGCGAAACCGAATGAGCGCCAGTACCGCCAGATGTCGGTGGTCTTGAGAAGCCTTGACGGCGGTGAAGGCCGTGAGAAGCGCATCGAATCCGACTATTACACAGAGGGATACGCTTCGACATTCAATGACCCGTATGTCCTATGGGAAGACTCGTGGGATGGAACTGAGTACCGCGAGGTCATCAGCCCCGATGCGTTCGTTGACTGCGATATGAGCGACATCATCATGCAGTACGACCATGGCGGCAAGGTGCTCGCACGCCTGTCCAACGGCACGCTGATCGTCGAGCCCGACGAGCACGGCCTGTTTGTGGCCGCCGACCTTTCCAAATCAGTTGAAGCGCGCAATCTGTTCGAGGAAATCGATAACGAGCTCATCACGCGCATGTCATGGGCATTCACCATCGGCGCGTCGGAGTACGACAGGGATACGCACACCTCGACCATCACGAGGGTCAAGAAGATTTATGACGTGTCTGCGGTCAGCTACCCGGCTGACCCCAACACCGAAATAAGTGCAAGAAATCTGCTCAACGGAGTGATTGAGCAGTCGCGCAAGGAGTTTGCGCGAAGGAAGGGCGCGTTGCTTCGAGCAAAAGCGTGCCTGGCAATTACTAATGCGAAGAAAGGTAACTAGCAATGACACTTGAGGAACTTCTTAACGACCTGCAAGCGCTTGTCGACCAGTATTCTGACGGTACTGAACCGACGGAAGAGGATGCAGCCCGCATGGCCGAGCTGACCGACCAGATTAACGAGCGCACCGCCCAGACCGCACAGGCGGCGCAGGTTCGCAACGCCGCCGTCGCGAACGCCCGTGCCGCCATCGACGCAGGCCGCGCGCAGCGCGTGGATTCCGTGCCGCTGGCGCGTTCCGCCAACGTCGCTGGCATCCCCGGCACTGCATATGACGTGACCGATTACGACAAGGCTGAGCGCCGCGCATGGGCTAAGGGTCTTGCCGAGCGCTCCGGCATCCAGCTTATCGGCGGAACCGCGCTCACCGATGTCGAGCGTGCCGCTCAGCGCCACGCAATCGAGCAGCGAGCCGAGTTCACCATGACCACGGCCAACACCGAATCCATCGTTCCCGTGGCCGTGCAGAACGAGATTATTTCCCTTATCGACAACACTGCCGTTCTCTTCGGTGACATCAGCCGAACGAACATGTCTGGTCAGGTCGAGTTCCCGCGCCACAAGTCCATCAAGAAGGGCGATGCGGCAAAGACCGACGAGGGCGCAGCCCCTACCGATATCGAGGAAAACGACTTCGATACCGTGCCGCTCGTAGGATCGGAGATTAAGAAGACCGTCGAGATGTCCCGAAAGATGGCAACGCAGTCGCTTTCCGGCTTCGAGCAGTACATCATTTCCGAGGTTTCGGCGCGTCTCTCCGTCGCGTGCAACGCATTCGTCCACGAGAAGCTCGCCGACGAGAATTACGGCATCGCGACCGCTAACAAGATTCAGACGGCGGCGGTAAAGAAGCTTACCAAGGCCGACATCGTGAAGATGCTGAGCCTGCTCCGCTCTTACGGCAACGCAGCGGCTAAGGGAATCATCATCTACGCCAATAACAACACCATCTGGAACCAGATTGCCATGCTCGAGGATGCCAACGGTCGTTCTTATTTTGCAAATGAGGCCACCGATGACCCGACGGTTCAGGGTCGAATCTTCGGCAAGGTCGTAAAGCAGGACGATTCAATCGCCGACAACGTGATTAAGGCCGGTTTCCCCGACCTGTTCAAGGGCAACATGTTTGATGGCCCCGACGTTACGCCTTACGTCCAGCCGCGAACCCAGAAGCGCTGCTTCGACGGCTATGTTCTGTTCGACGGTGTTCTTGCTGTCCCCGAAGCGTTCGCACAGCTCACTATCAAGCAGGCTTAAGGAGGTGGCGCGGCATGGCCGAAAAGGCTAAAGGCAAGCTGCTGGATGCGTGCCGCGCCGCGCTTCGCATCCCGGCTTTCGTAACCGACTACGACGAAGAGATTTCAGACGTAATCGAAGCCGCCCGCGCTGAGTTGGTTGCGGGCGGCGTAGCGGATGCCAAGGCACACGACGATTCGGACGGGCGCGTTCGACTTGCGATAAAGGTTTACGTCAAGGCCAACTTCGGCATGGACAACCCGGATGCCGAGCGCTTCATGAAGGCGTTCGAAACCATGCTTACGAGTATGAGCGGTGATTCGGCGTACAACGGCGGTGATGCCGCATGAGCGGGTGGGCTGGCGTTTGCACGCTTATCGCCACCGTCTCAGAGCGCGATGATCTGGGCGTATCGCACAAAAAGGAGCGCCG
Organism: uncultured Collinsella sp.; assembly: GCA_934655965.1. GTDB lineage: Bacteria > Actinomycetota > Coriobacteriia > Coriobacteriales > Coriobacteriaceae > Collinsella. The sequence continues at coordinate 16,089 of CAKUHK010000011.1, read as the reverse complement.
CCGCCGTGTTCCCTGCAACGTGTACGGCATCAGCCAGACGGCGTATTACACCGCCGCGCAGGCAGGAGTTAAACCGCAGGCCGTCATCACTGTACGCGCGTGCGCCTACAGCGGTGAGAGGCTTTGCGAGTTCGGCGGCATCCGCTACGCCGTCGATTCGGCGGTCGTGGCGAACGTCGACAACGTGCGGCTTACACTCGTCGAGAAGGTGGGCAACCGGTGAGCGGGATAAAGATTGACCAACTCCAATCAATCATCGTCAACAGCATCGAAGAGGTTATCGAGGACAACGAAGAGGTCTTGCAAGGCAACGTCAAGGCCGCTGGCAACAAGGCGGTTCGCCTTCTGAAAGAGCGAAGCCGGAAGAAGAAGCGCCACGGCGGAAGCTACGCAAGGGGATGGTCTGCCGACGTTAAGAGCGAAGCAACCGGAACGACCTGCGTTGTCCACAACAGGCAGTATCAGCTTACACACCTGCTCGAGAACGGCCACGTTATCAAAAACCAGCACGGCAGCTATCCCGGTAGGGTCGAAGGCGATCACGTTATCGAGGGCGTTTACAAGGAAGTTGCCGCCGAGTTCTCCAAGGGGGCGCAATGAACAGCCTTAAAGACCTTGCTGAGCTTCTTGATGCGTTCGGCCTGCCGTGGGCGAACGGAGGTTTCCGCGACAATAACGAGTTGCTAGCGCCGCCGTATATCGACATTGAAGCGGGTTACGGTGAAGCCCTGTGCGCGGACAATGCTGGATGGTGCCGCTGGATGCCCTACGATGTAGCGCTTTACGTTCGAGAGCGCGATTACGAGCTCGAGAAGCGATTCGAAGCGGCACTCGATGCCGCAGAGTTCAATTATGTGAAAACGGTCACGTCGCTCGATGGTGACGAGCTTATCGAGACGGCCTATGAGGTTGGCGTGACCGAGTAAAGAAAGGAGCCGACATGGCGCGAAATGGGTTCTTCGGCGTTAAGAACGCGCATATAGCGCGTCTTACCAACGAGGATACGTTTATGTACGAGAAGCCTATCCACATCCCAGGCACGGTCGAGATCAAGATCGAGCCGTCTATTGAGCAGTCGACGAGCCACGGCGATAACGAGACGTGGCTGGACAGGTACCAGGATAACGGCGGCTCTATCACATGGTCGCTCTACGACATCGAGAGCACGCCAGAGCTGCGTGCGCTTCTGGCCGACATCATCGGCTTCGACATCGACGAGAAAGGACGCTTGCTGGCAACTTCCGGCAAGACACCTAAGCCGTTCGCATTCATGTGCGAGCAGCCCGGACACGTCGTTGGAAAGCGCCGTTGCATCTACAAGTGCACGAGCAAGCCCGCATCCGTCGATGCAAAGACGCTTGAGGACAAGCCCGACATCACGCAGCTTGATTACGATCTTACGTTCCGTCCCGTCAAGCTGCCGAGCGGCTGGCGCGGCAGCTACATCGACACATATGGCGATATTGACGGTTACGACAAATTCTTCGAAGAGGTAGATACTGCCGTCACGCCCAAGACTGTTAGCGTGAGCGCGTAATGGACGGCGGAATCATTGAGGTTGGCGGCGTTAAGTACCCGGTCGCTTGCAACGCCTTCACTCCAATTGCCTATTCACGTGAGTTCTTCGTTGAGCGCAAGGACGGCTCGCGCCGTCCGAAGGACATCAACGAAGCCATTTCCGTTGTTCTCGATGTCTCGGCGGCGTCGAACATTCCGCCTATCGTGCCACTGCTTGAGATTTTCTACGCCTGCGCGAAGACGTACAACGCCACTGCGAAGGATAAGACAGACCTCGGTAAGTCCTTTGAGGATTGGGTTTGCGGCTTCCCGCAGACGGAATTCGACCTTGAGCGCAAAGGCGGTTGGGCATCTGACGTGATGCAGATCATCAAGGACAACTTTTTTCCGAACGCAAAAGCGGACGTGGAAGCCGCGCCCGCCGAAGCACCCGATGCCACCGCTGCCGAGGGAGCTGGAGAGTAGCTGCGACGCGCTCTACATCTACTCGTGCCAGCAGGCGGGATTGAGCGTCCAAGACCTGCACGACCTGTCTTATGTGCAGGTGCAAAACCTTATCGACGTGTACAGCTTCGTCAGCGATGCCGTGGCATACGCCGAGGATGATGAACACGCGCGGCAGGGCGAAGCGGCCTTCTGGGCTGGCATGTGAGCGTAAAGCGCCAGCGCACCTATGCGGTGCGCTGTTCTGTGCGCTCATTTCTTTTATTGACAACTGAAAAGAGGTGGAACCGTGGCTGTCACGTACAAAGGTCTGACTATCAAGTTCGGCGGAGATACGACCGAGTTGCAGGGCGCGTTGAAGAGCGTGCAGAGCACGGCGAAGGATACACAGGGCGCGTTGAAGGACATCAATCGCGCTTTGAAATTCGACCCCGGCAACACGGATTTGCTCGTCGAGAAGGAAAAACTTCTGAACCGAGCGTACGGCGAGACGAAAGCGAAACTCGATGCCTACAAGGCCGCGCTTGCGACGCTCGACGAGAAGAAGCGAAGCGGTGCGACGCTCACCGAGCGCGAGGAAGCGCAGTACTCTAGCCTTAAGGCTCAGATTGCCATTTGCGAAAATCAGCTTGAGAGCTATTCCGACGATCTTAAAAGCGTCAGTCGCGAAGCCCAGGCATCTAAGAGCAGCCTTTACCAGTTCGGGCAGACAATTCAGGACAACAGCGATAAGCTGGAAAAGGCCGGCAAGGGTCTTGAGACTGCCGGAAAGACGATTACCGGTGCCGTCACCGGCACTGCTGCCGCGCTTGTCGGTCTTGCCAGCAGCCAGGAAGAGCAGATCGAGCAGACGCATCAGCTGGACGCTGCCTGGAAGGACGCAGGCGGTACGTCCGAGCAGGCGCGAAGCTCTTACACGCTGTTCTACAAGCTTCTCGGCGAAGGGGACACCGCAACCGAAGCCGCTCAGAACCTATCTCGTCTGACCACCAACCAGCAGGAGCTGGACAAGTGGAACAACATCGCCGCAGGCTCGTTCTCCAAGTTCGGCGATGCATTGCCGCTCGAAAACCTCGTGGAAGCATCGCAGGAGACAGCGCACACCGGTACCGTCACCGGCGGTCTTGCCGATGCCCTCAACTGGGCAACGGCCAGCAACGAGCAGTGGAGCGCAGCACTCTCCGGCAACCATGCGGCACAGCAGGCTTTCAACGACCAGATCGCTCAGGGCGCTACCAAAGAGGACGCCTTCAATGCGGCGCTTGCCGCCTGCGGTGACGAGCAGGAACGCTCCTCGCTTATCACACAGACGCTCGATGGCCTTTACGGCAACATCGGCGAGACGTACCAAGAGACTAATAAGACGATGCTCGACACGCGCGAAGCGCAGGCCGAGCTAAACCAGAAGATGGCCGAAGCCGGCGAAGCGGCCATGCCCTTCAAGGAAAAGGCGCTCGAGCTTGGAACGACCCTGCTTGAGAAGGTAACGCCGGCGCTCGAGGGCGTTAGCGACTGGTACAAGTCCCTAACGCCAGAGCAGCAGGACATGGCAACCAATGTCGTTTTGGGGACGGTCGCGTTCGGCGGGCTCACAACGGGCATCGGCAAGACGCTCCAAAAAGGCATCGAGATCGGCCAGACGTTCAAGGACGTTGCCGGCGGCTTCGCTTCCCTCGCAGGCAAGTTCGGCGAGGGCGGCGGCGCTATAAGCACGGCCGCAACGGGCTTCGGCGGCATCGCAGAGAAAGCGGGCGGCTTGGCATCTACCCTTGGCGGCAAGCTCTCTACAGGGTGGACATCGTTCACCGGATTGATCGCCGCAAACCCAATCTTGCTCGGCGTGGCTGCGGTTGCCGCTGCCGTCGCTGGCCTTACGTGGTTCTTCACGCAGACCGAGACTGGTAAACAGCTCTGGTCTGACTTCACCGGCTGGATTTCAGAAAAATGGCAGGGCGTGCAGGATTTCTTCGCAGGCGTGCCGGAATTCTGGTCTGGGATTTGGGACGGGATAACCGGCAAGGCGGAAGAGGTCAAAAACGGCCTTTCGGAAAAGTTCGAAGGCATAAGGCAAGGCGCGTCCGATGCTTGGGATGGTTTGAAGACCAACGCGTCCGAAGCTTGGGAGAATCTGAAATCCGGAGCATCTGAAAAATTCGGCGCTATCAGGGATTCAATCCAAACAGACATGAACACCGGCAAAATTGTCGGTTCTTCGGCTTCAAATGCCCTGAAAGCTGCAATGAACGGTGATTGGGACGCTGCGAAGTCGCAGGCCGGTATTGCCTTCCAGGCTATCCAAAGCAACATCCAGACGAAGATGAACAATGCGAAGGATAACGCGATAAACGCCGGAAACGCCATCGGTGAAAAGCTTGGCTTCCCGGGGCTTGGCAGCAAGGTCGCTGGCGTTTTCTCGAACATCAAGAGCAATATCACTTCGCCGATCAACGATGCCTGGAACTTTGTCAGCGGCATCCCTGGCAGGATTCAGGGGGCGTTCAGCGGGATTCGCATCAGCTTGCCGCATATCAGCTTGCCGCATTTCCACGTCAGCTGGCGTGACATCGGTGGCGTTGTGGAACTGCCGTCCATCAGCGTCAACTGGTATGCAAAGGGCGCATCCTTCGACAAGCCTTCAATCATTGGCGTTGGCGAAGCTGGACTTGAGCACGTCACGCCCGATGCAAAGCTGCGCACAAGCGTCAGAGAGAGTGTCGAGGCGGGTATTTCTCGCGTGCTCGACCGCATAAGTGGCGGCTTCGGTGGCGGAGCCCAGGTGAACGTGACCGTCAACGCCACCGTTGCAAACAGCATGGACGCGTACACGACCGGTCAGCAGATCGGCGCTGGTATTGCCAGCAGGTTAAAGCAGAAAGGGGTGCCCGTTGGAGCTTAAGCGTAAGCGAAACCAAAGCGACAGCATTGTCTTCAACGGGCACGACCTGTCGCAGCTCGTCTACTGTAAGGTGCGCCGCCCAATCATGGCTGACGTTTCGGCGAGCTTCGAGGATGCGCCCGGGCGGCACGGCGAATACTTCAAGAACGCTCGTCGCGCCGGTTACGATTTGCAGATTGACATGTGGATTCGCACCGAGCACCGGCGCGAGGTCGCAAAGGCGCGGCATGAGCTGGCGGCGCTGCTCTGGTCTGACGAGCCAGCGCCGCTTTATTTGCCTGATGACCCTACACGTTATTTGATGGCGATTGTTAGCGGCGCAACCGACCTTGACGAGATCACCGACGATTGCCCGCAGGCAACCGTTACGTTCCACATCGGCGACCCCGACTATTACGGTCAGCATCGCCGGATGGACGTGAGCGGCGCGGCATCGTTCGCTGTCGGCGGCACGCTGCCTGCCGCTCTTACCGTGACAGCTAAGCCCGGCGCTTGCAGCTCTTGGCGCATCACCAACACCGATACCGCTGAGTTCGTCGAGGTTGTCCAGCCGTTGACTGCTTCGAGCGTGGTTCGGATGGATTTCGACAAAGAGCACGTGACCGTTAACGGCTCTGTCGCTCAGCTCAACATCATGAGCGACTTTTTCAGTGTTAAAGACCGTGCGCACATCAAAATCTCTAGCGGTTCCGCGACGTTGGAATGGGAGGAAAGATGGCTTTAGCAAAGAAGGTCAACTTCACCCGTTTCAGCCGTTTCGGCGCGAATCTCGGACGGCTCACCTACACCGCAGCGACACATGAGGACGCCACGGACGGCACCGACGAGCTTAAGATCAGGTGCGACGAGGATTTAGGCAAGGGGGAGTACCTTGTTTGGGTTGACCGCCAAGGCGTTGTACATGAGCACATTGTCGACTCAATCGAGCGGCTCCACGATGACAACGGCAAGCCATATACCAGCGTAACGTGCATCAACTCAATCAACGAGACGTGGGATGACTATATCGAGGACAAGCGACCGTCCGGCAGCGTGGCTGTGGCGCTCACGTCAATACTCGCTGGCACACGTTGGGAAGTCGGCAACTGCGACCAACCAGGCAGCGCTTCGCATACCTTCTATCACGTAAAAGTCCGCGAGGGCTTGAGCGACCTGCTCAAAACATGGGGCGGCGAGCTTGAAACCGTCATCGAGACGGACGGCGTGCGGGTCACACACCGATACGTGCGCGTAGTCGCGAAACGCGGAAACCAGCAAAGTCCCAAGCGCTTTACGTGGACTAAAGACCTCATAAGCATCAAGCGCAAGACCGGCAGCGCGAATCCAAAGACGCGCGTTTACGGTTACGGCAAGGGCGTTGAGACCGATGGCGGCGGTTTTGGCCGGCGCTTGACTTTCGGCGATATAAACGGCGGCAAGAATTACGTCGAGGATACCTCCGCGACCGAGGTTTGGGGACATCCCGACGGCAGCGGCGGCATCGCGCCAGCCGTGGACGTTTACGTTAACGAGCAATGCGAGGACGCGGCGCAACTCCTTGCCGAGACGAACGACTACCTTGAGCAAGCCAAAACGCCAACCGTCTCTTATGAAGCAAGCGTGATTGACCTATTTGCTTTCGGTCGAGATTGGGAGAGCGTTGCTGTCGGCGATTGCGTGGCGATCATCGATAAGGGCTTCTCCGCTGCGGGAATCAGGCTCAAGGGTCGCGTCTCGAAGCTGACCCGCGACTTGGTGACAGGCGATGCCACGGTGGTGTTCGGCAACTTAACCGATGATCTGGCCGACATCTTTCAGTCAATGGCGCAGCAGCTCAAGAGCGGCAGCAACCAGCGGGCTAACTACGATGCGGCGGCAAGCACGTCCGTCTCGTGGCTCAACCAGCTCATGGCGGCGCTCAACAAGGCATTCAATGCCGTCGGAACGTACAAGGTCGAGACGTTCGAGCTTGGCGCGATCTACTCCAACGTGCCGCTGGATTCCGTAACTGGTATCCCACTCAAGGCAACGTCCGGCATGTGGGCTGTCAATATCAACGGCATGGGAATTCGCCTTGCCGCAAATCTTACAAGCGACGGCCAATGGAATTGGCGAACGTTTATAACCGGCGCACAGGTGAGCGCCGATTGCATTAACGCCGGAACGATGCGGGCAGACCGCATCCGTGCAGGTCTGCTCACCGACGAGGTGGGCGCGAACTATTGGGACTTGGAGACAGGCGAATTCCAGCTTTCGCCAAATGCCAAATACGGCGATGGCGGCTGGACTGTCGATGGCGTTATCGAAGACCTGCACAGCGGAATGACGCAGAACGGAAAAAACATCGAGGCCCTTGGAGAAGACTTCCAGACAAGGAATAAGGAACTCGACGAGACGATAAGCAGCCTCGACAAGACGGTTTACGACATCGCCAAAGACGGCATCGTCACCGAGGCGGAGAAAGCTGCCGTAAATAAGATTCTCCAGACCGTGCAGAAAGATAAAGAAGACCTATCTGCACAATACAAATCGCTGTCGGCAAACAAGAATTTGCAGGTTCAGTTCAAGGCGCAACTCTTAGAGCCGAGATACAACAAAGCGTTCGGCGAGGGCGGAGCGTTCGATGTCCTGATGTCGGCAATCTCGGATGTCACAAACTGCTCAACAGCCGAGGCGCTGAAAGCCGCCATGTCGGATTATAAGAACGCATATGAAAGCTACTCATCCGCGGTAACAGTCTATTCGGCGGTAGCGCGACAGGCGACGAGCATGATTGCGCAAGAGGTAGCCAAGACCGATGCGGAGAAACTTGTCGACAAGCTCGACGAGAGCCTCAAACAGCAAGAGATCTTCAATCGGCTCACCAACGACGGAGCAAACAAAGGCATCTACATGTCCAAAGGCGAGCTGTACGTCAATGCGACATACCTCAAGAGCGGAACAATCGGTGACGGTCAGGGGAAGAACTACTGGAATCTAACGAGTGGCTATTTCCAGACGACCTATGGCGTCATCGGCGGTCTATCAATCGATAACAACAAATTGTATAGATATAAGCTCACGCTCGATTCGAACACCTCTGGTCTCTACATAGGTACAGACGGTTTCAGCGTCGGCAGCGGCACCTGCTACACAGCAATGGCCAACGGATACCTATACGGCGGCACAGCTGAGGACATTACGGGCTACGTCGGATTCAACAACTACAACACCAAGTCCGGGGTGTATGGAGCGCGTCTCGCTGGCAAAGGGTGTATCTGTCTTCTCACCGATGACTGGATTGGCGTCGGCGCATACAAAGACCGTGGCGAGTACGTCTCCTGTAAGACCGGCATGAGCGGCAGCGTCACGCTCGTCGGGAACCTGAAAAGCTCGTGGACAAATCTTCAACTGACCGGAACGTATAACGTGTCCGGCCTTTGCCAAAACCTGTCTATGACTTGGACAAATTGGACGATCACTTTCGACCACGGACTAATGATCACGTCGCTATAAGGAGGTATGGAATGACCACGTACAGAGTTGAGAAGGATGGACTCTCGTTTTACGTCCAACCACACATGCTCGATTACTACGCTGCTAGTGGCTATGCCATATACAAGACTGTAGAGGAAAGCGTCACAGACGTTGCCGCGGAAATCGCCGCGCTTGACGATTCGGCACCGATTGTGGAGGAAGTGAAGGTCAATGGATAAAGGAATCGAATCTCTGGCAACCGCGCTCGGTGCCAGCGTTACGGAAAGCAAGCAGAGCATCGAAATCGAGAACATCATCCCCGATGAATATAGCAATGCTCAGATGGAGCAGATGCTTATTGCGCTCGAGCCGCTTCTTGACCGCCGCGACATCGTAGGATATGCCGCCGCACGTAATACGAGAGTGTTGCGTGCGGAGGCGCTTGAGTACCTAAAACGCCGCGATGAGCTTATCGCGCAGTACGGCGAACCTGAACTTGGCGATGATGGGCTTCCCACCGGTCGCACGCAGCTTCGCATCGGTTCAGACGAGCACAAGGCTTTCTGCCGCGAGATCGAGATGTACGCAAACATCAAGCATCGACCTAACCTGTTCAAAATTGCCTATGCCGATGCAATCGGAAAGATGACCGGAAACGAGATTCTGGCGTGCGAGTGGATGTTGGTCGACGGTGATGCCCGATGAACACACAGACCATCGAGCTTGATATCGACAAACGCGGATGCGGAAACAACTGCATTCGAATCGCGCAAGGCGAGCTCGGCGGAACAACCATCAAGGCGCTTATCTACGACAACGGCGGCGAGCTGTCTTTGTCTGGGTACAGTGCCTATTTGGTTGCCCGATTGCCAGACCGAATCCACTATTACCGTGGCAGCGCCACGGTCAGCGGCAATACGATCACCTACGTTTGCGATGAATCCAAGCTCGCAAGCGTTCCCGGTTACACCGACGAAGCCTATTTCGAAATCGTCAAGGACGATTTCCTTGCACAGACGGAGCGATTCGCCCTGGACATCCTGCGCAGCGCCAAAGAGGGTCAGCAACCCGCGCAGTCTTGGGACAACGCGATTGATGACCTTATCAGGCGTGGGGAAACCGCCGCTACCAAGGGCGAACAGGCCGTCACCGACGCGGGCAAGGCACTGAATAACGCCAACGCTGCGGTCAACATCTGCAAGAGCGCCACGGACGCGGCCAACACCGCGACGGGCAAGGCGAACGCCGCGACAAAGAGCGCCACAGATGCCGCTTCTGCGGCAAATACAGCCAAGACGAACGCCGCCGCCGCAACTGATGCGGCGAATGCCGCGACAAACGCGGCGAAAGCATCCAAGGACAGCGCGGATCAGGCGGCTGCGGACGCTCGTAAGGCAGCTGAGGAAGCTCGCGGCTCGATCAGCCCTGACAAGCGCATTTATATTGCCTACGACACCGTTGGCGATACGGATTACATCTCGCTAGTCGATACGGAGGATTAAGCATGGGCAAAACCCACATTGCAGATCACGAAACGCTCGAGCGCGTGGCAATCGCGCTCGAATCCATGGGGGCTTCGACAGTCCCCATTTTTAATGACGAGACTGGACGTTACACGAACGCGAGCATCGCCGCATGGCTAGCGAAGATGCGTGACGGCAAGAATTATGGCGTGAGCATCCCCAAGGGAAGTGCCACGGCCTGCACCAAGACCGGGGCAAATGCTGGAATCGCCAACCCAAAGCCCGGAATCATCGGTCGCGCCGCTATCGACCCTTACGTGAACCACGGCGCGTTTACCTTCTTCGAGGTAAACGGCGGCGTTGACGCGGATGGCACGCCTTACGTTACCGCTATCGACGGTGACGGGCGCTTCTCGCGCACGGATGATACGTGGATCATGACGCCAGTTCTCTACACGCTGGAAACCGAGACGAATGATGCCGTCAACATTACCGTATCCGATACGCGCCAGCCGGGCATGAAGCGCCAGCCGGCAGCTCTGCTTCCTAACGGTGCACAGCGTCCTTATATGCTGTATGCAAAGTATGCGCTGTCGGTCGATGCCGAAGGCAAACCGCGAAGCGTGAGCGGCGCACAGGTGAAGCGCTTCGTAAGCCACGATAACGGCGTCTCGCTTATGAAGACGGCAACGACGGGTGATTCATTCAAGACTGCCGCCGATGACTGGTATGTCAAGGTTATGTTCCTCTTGAAGTATGCCACCAAGAACAGCCAGAGCGTGTTCGCGGGCTGCACGGGATACGACGTACAGATTAGCCCGACCGTGGCAGAGAGCAACACCACGCGCGTCGTGGTCGCGAAGGAGAAGGCCGATCAGATTCTTATCGGCTCTTCGATGATTCTAGGAACACATACGGGCACGTCAAACGACCGTGGCAACGGCTACAACTATGACGTGTTCGATGCCGCGACCGTTATCAAGAAGGTCGATGTCGACACATCGAACACCGCCATCTACTTCGACGTCGCGAAGCCTTTCACGACTGCCACCACATACCTTTTGAGCACCGTCCCGTGGAGGGCTGGCGCTTGCGATGCGGTCGAGGGCGACGGATCGCCCACGAGCTGTACTGACTCAAAGCAGCCCTTTGTTATCCAGGGCATCGAGCTCGGTCTCGGCATGTATGAGGTTCTTGGAAACGTCCTCATCCAGTACACGGGTACTGGCACGGTCGTTTACGTGAACCCGGACACTAAGAACGAGAAGGCCGGCAGCTCTCCAGGCAGCGCGCTATCTGCCGGTGCTTTCCCCGGACAAGCAGCCGAGGGATGGAATTACGCTCTTTACTGCAAGACGGTCAACGGCCTGATGATTCAGCAGGGAACGGGTGCGTCGACTTCTGTTGGCATCTGCGACGGCAACTACAAGGTCGCGGACACTACCGTCGGCTGGAGAGAGTGGCTTTCCCTTGGCAACTTGGGGAACGGGGGCAATGCTGGCCTTTGGTGCGTCAACGGCAACAGCGGCACCGGCAATGCTTGGTGGGGCATCGGCTCGCGCCGCTCTGCCAATGGTCGCTCTAGGGGTGAAGCGGCGTAAGCCGCGAGGGGACTTGTCCCCTTTTGAAAACAAGCAGGGATTCGCGGCGCGTGGGCTGTCATGTTCTCTTGGCTTTCCCTTGGCAACTTGAGGAACAGGGGCAATGCTGGCCTTTGGTACGTCAACGGCAACAACGGCACCGGCAATGCTAGGTGGAACATCGGCTCGCGCCTACCTGGGTGACTTTCTCAAACAACCAGCTATCTATTTTTATTTCCGCCGCGACTACCCGCCGCCGCTGGTGGCGAGCGGGGGCAACCTGGCTTAACTAAGTGAAATCAGTCTTAAGACCAGCGGGCTAGTAACGGAGACGCGACCGCTCGTACGACATCCAGAGAGCAAAGGTCAAAAACAATTGAAGAGTTATTGCAAGGGGCTTCGGATAAACGAAGCCCTTGTTGTTTCCGCCTACGAATCTTGGCTCGATTCAAAGGCTGGGAAGAAAAACGCCTGGCGCGTGCCGCAAGAGCACGGCAGCGCTTCGGCGCTAATCGCGGAGATCGTGCGCGAGGTCGAAACGCGCTCGCTTACGTTTCGACCGATAAAGCGCTACCGGCATCGCGAGCCCACGAACGGCAAGCTGCGCATCATCGGCGTTGAGAGCGTGAAGCAGCAGGTTTGCGACTATGTGGCCGTTGCCGCAATGTCGCGCCTGCTCGATGCGAAGGTTGGCTTCTGGCAGGTTTCTAGCGTCCCAGGCAAAGGTCAGCTCATGGCGGCTCATGCCGTGCGCAGGTGGTCGCAAGATGGCGGTTACTACGTGCATATGGACGTGCGCAAGTGCTATCCATCCATCAAGGCAGATGTGGTGATGATGCTTCTTCGCCGCTACGTGCGAAGCCCCGATGTGCTCTATATCGCCGAATCGCTGCTGGCCACTTATGGCGGCGGTCTGGAAATCGGAAGCTATTTCAGCCTGCGAATGGCGCAGCTGGTGTTGTCGTTCGGCTATCACGAGGTCGAGAGCATGCGCAAAGTAAGGCGCGGCGCTAGCGTTCCGCTGATCACGCACCAGCTCTGGTACGCAGATGACATCTATTTATTCAGTCCCGACAAGCGCAACTTGCGGAGCGCGGCAAGGCAGCTCCAAAGGCTGCTGCACAAAAAGTTCGGACTTACTGTCAAGCCGTGGAAGATAAGCCGCGTCAGCAACGAAGAGCCGGTCGATGTTGTGGGATACACGGTGCGAAAGAACCGTACCACGCTTCGCGGTTCGCTTTTCCTGCGAGCGTGCAGGTCGCTTCGAAGATACAGGCGTTCGCCAACGCTCAAACGGGCGCGAAGGGCTACCAGTTACGGCGGCTGGTTCAAGCACGCGGATTGCGCCGACGTTTGGCGCGACAACGGATTCAACAAGGTTTTCAAAAAAGCCCGCGCACAAATAAGCGCGGCGGAAAGGGGAGCACATGAGCACTATGACGTGCAGCGCAACGCCGCTTGACGCGGTGACGGTGGAAGTAAGACCGGGCGGCGTGACCTCCGATGTTTGGCTTCGTCGAAACATCGAGAAGGACGTTGCGGACAACAGCGCGGATACCGAAAAAGCAATCGAGTTTTGGCGAGCGGACGAGCTGCATTTTGTGGCAGTCGGCACACCGTCTATTGAAGAGGTGACGGCAGCGTTCAACGAGCTATGGGACGCGCACGAGGATGACGGGCTTACGGATACCGAGCGCATTGACAGCATCATTGCGCAGCTCAAGCAGACACGCGCGGCGCTTGAGGACACCAATGCCGCCCTGCTCGAAATCGGCGACATTGTGGGCGGTGAGTAGCGATGGCGAAGATCTACTACGAAGCCGTCATGGACGGCAAGCGCACCGTCGAGAGCGTACCCAAGCTCTGGCGTGCCGCTGTGCAGAAGATGATCGATGACAATGCAAAGGAGAAATAATGGGAGCTATCTACACGTTCACGGAGCAGCAGATCTGGGCAATCGGCGGCGCATTCCTGATGATGCTTATCGACATGGTTACAGGCATCGCCCAGGCAATTTACAACCGTAGTTTTAAGTCTTCGACGATGCGCCGCGGCTTGTGTCATAAGGCAACGCTTTCCCTTATCATCATGCTGGTTATATGTATCGAGATTCTAAGCTCGCATATCGTTGGACTGAATTTCGGTGGTATTACCGTCTATGTCGTTTGCATCGCCATCATCGGCATGGAGTTCGCTTCTATCCTCGAAAACATCAAGCAGGCATATCCAGAGCTTGCCGATACGCCCATCATGAAGATTTTCGAGCATGCCAACGTTGACACCGATGATATTACGAAGGCGATTGCTGATGAAGTCGCGAAGCGCGGCTAGGATGCGGATTGCCGTCGCACTGCTGCTGGGCTTCGCGGTAGGCATGGGCTTATGGTTCGTTTTGACTGTCGACCACATTGACAGAGATACGGCAGCATTTGGAAAAGCATATAACCAAGGCTATAGCGATGGTTATACAGCGGCTTTGCCTGTTTATGAAAATAAGACGAGTGCGAAGAGCGGCTATATGCCGCTCTTCTTGCAAAAAGACCCTCAATGGGCTGATGCCGCTTACTCGGACGAAACTATAGGTACATACGGCTGCGGCCTGACGGCGGCGGCAATGGCGTTGAGCTACCTCAACGGTCGCGAGGTCACACCCGACCTGCTGGCGGCTTTCGTCGGCGAAAGCTGCCTGACCGACCGGGTTAACGATATGGCCAAGTTCAGCGTCTATCTAGCGAAGACCTATCATCTCAAAACCCGTGACACGTTTTGGGGCACGGGCGAAGCCCTCAAGGCCGTCGATGACGGCTGGATCGTCTTCGCAGGCGTTACCGGAACCCTTGGCGATCGCTCTTACAGCTCGCACGTCGTGATGATTTGGCGCGAGAACACCGACGGTACCTATGCGCTCCGCGACCCTGATGACGGCACCAATTCAATCCATGCATGGACATCCGACGAGCTTAACGCCGTTACTTTCACGCAATTCAATGCAATTAAGAGGTGATGCAGATGACCATGAAGGGCATCGATATTGCAGACTGGCAAAAAAACCTTAATCTCGATTCAATCGAATACGATTTTGTCATCATCAAAGGAACCCAGGGCACCAATTACGTCAATACGTTTTGCGACGCGTTTGTGCAAAAGGCTATCAAGGCGGGTAAGCTCTGGGGCTTCTACCATTTCATGAATATGGATGATCCTGTCAAACAGGCGGATCACTTCTATCAGAACTGTAAAAACTATTTCGGCAAGGGTATTCCCGTGCTCGATTATGAGGACGGCGGCAGGATTGGCACGGACGGTGCCAAGAAATTCCTTGATCGCATCTATGCGCTTACTGGCGTGAGATGTCTCTTGTATACCTACCGCAATCTCACCAAAGAGGAAGATTGGTCTAGGATTGCACCTAACCACGCCCTCTGGGTTGCCCAGTATGCCAACGAGAATCAGACTGGATACCAGGATTCGCCATGGCTTCCGGATGGCGGCTTTGGTGCTTGGAATACCTGCGTGATGCACCAGTATTCTTCGCACGGTAGGCTATCTGGGTACAACGGCAACCTCGATCTTGACATTGCTTTCATGGACGCTGCCGCTTGGTCGCGTTATGCGAAACCCAGTACTTACAGTGCGCCGGATGCGACTGACAATAAGAATAGTGGTAGCACCGTCGACCTTGCGGCAGGCGTAATGCGAGGGGAGTACGGCAACGGTGACGAGCGCAAGGCCAAGCTGGGCGCTCGATTCAACGAGGTGCAAGACCTCATTAATCGCGCGGCCACCGCAAGCGCCGACGATCTTGCAACGGATGTGCTCAACGGTAAGCTCGGCAACGGTGAGACACGCAAGGCAATTCTTGGCATCCGCTATGACGAGGTGCAAGCCGTGGTCAATTCCCGCGCCAAGGCCGTAGACATCGACGCTCTTGCACGCGCCGTCATTCGCGGCGAGTACGGTAACGGTGACGAGCGCAAGGCCCGACTTGGCGCTAACTTTAATGCTGTGCAAAAACGAGTAAACGAGCTTCTTTAACTAAAATGCCCGCGCCCTGTAATGGGGTGCGGGCATTTTGCGTTTAGGGGACATTGCAACAAGTCTCTAACGGTTCATGTCATCTCGAATCAAGCTCTTGATGTACTCGGTTGTATTGTTCTGCTCCTTGAGCCATTTATATATACTCTCGTCATCCTCGTTAGGGTAAAAGCGTATGACTAGCTGTTTCACCGACCTTTTGCGGTAAGAGGATGTTGCGCGTCTTTGCGCTTCGGTTGCCATTTTATTCACCGCGCTTTTCTCTGGCCTTGCGCCAGATGCGAAACGAGATAAACGAGATGACAAAAACTACAATGCCTGTTTTCATCGCTGCACTCCTGATGTAAGATGATTCTGGCTAGCGGGGCACCGCCGAAGCGGCGCCCCTTGCCCTACCTTGACCTCTTTGTGTGCTTTCCGGGCTTACGAGAGGTCTTTTTCTTTAGGGCTTCGATTCCTTCATCCAGCGCCTTTGCCAGTAGCACGCTTATGACAGCAATCGTTAAGTCCCATATTTTGTCATCCATTTGAACCACCTCCTTTCTTTCTTACGTCTATTATTATAGGGTATACCCCATAATAAGGCAAGCTCATATTGAATTTTGCTAACTTTTTTTCGAGCTAAACAGTGTTATTATGCAAAACCAGTTAGTGGAGACTTTGATTTCGCGCCCGTTCGCGGCTATCGTAGGGTTCGCAAAGATTTTCTGAGGCTCCA